>JBBQOJ010000569.1:0-2957 GCA_038330815.1 Chitinophagales bacterium
CCACTAACGGCCATTTGAAAGCCATGAAACCGGGCAGTTTCAAACCGTAGCCCACCCCCAGCTGCGTTGGCATAGTAATCGGTGAGCCCCGGGGCATTGTCTGTAGCCATAAAGAAATACCGGAAATGGCCATTGAACTTCCCGGTTTTAAAAGCATGCAATAGTGAACTGGTATCAGTGCTGGCTGTTTGTTTTCCTTTGTAAAGGTTGGGTTGCTCATCCAGTTCCTGGTGTTGCGCAGTAGCAGTTCGATGTATTAATAGTCCTACAATAACGCTTACCAGTATTTTAGTCAAATTTGTATACATGTTTTGTGTGGCTTATATGCGTGCAGTTTCTCCGGATGGCGATCGCAATGTGGTGTGGTAAGCTGTGTATAAAGTATTCATACAAATAAGTGCCTGCATTGGCAAAGAAAAAAACGATGATCATGGCACCCACTGGCAATACCAGGTTCCAGGGTTGGGCCTTCCAGTTGAAATTAAAAAAAGGGTCCTTTTTGCTCTATCCAGCCGCGGCCCAAAGCATGGCCAGGTTGGAAGAAAACCCCAACGATTGTTCAAAATATAAAAGAACAAACACAATGGCTGCAATCAGGGTTCCGGAAAACCACCAACTCCCTGTTTGTGTTATAAATTCATGCATGCTGTTACCATGTTATTATTGATAGGAAAGGAAAGAATGGGTTTACAGAAGTGGGTATTAATTTTTTCAGTTTACTCTATGATCACTTTAAAAGTGGTTGCCCTTTATTCACCCACTCATTGATGCCACCCGAAAAATTAACCACGTTGCTAAATCCATTTTTTGCCAGTATAGAATACCCGATCGTAGCCCGGTCGCCCGACTGGCAATGAATGACCACTTTTTTATCCCTGCTTATTTTATCGAGGTTTTGCGAAAGCGTTCCAACAAATACATTGGTAGCATCGGCAATATGGCCGCTGTTATATTCCGTTTCTTCCCGTAGGTCTACCACCTGTACCGCTTTACTGTTGATCAGGGCTGTTGCTTCACTTAGGGGGACAACCGTTGCTTTTTCTAGCGTTCCGCCGGTTTCCTTCCAAACTTTTACAGAAGGAATGTAGCCAATAATTTTGTCAAGCCCGATGCGCATTAACTTTCGTGTCAGGTCATCCAAGTCAGCTTCCTCCGCTAAAAGGATTAAGGATTCGTTGTAGTTTAATAACCAGCCTGCCCAGGTAGCAAATGCGTTATTGCCCTGGATGTTGTAACTGCCTGGTATAAATCCTTCTGCAAATTCGGCCTTGTCCCTTGCATCAATTAAAGGGATGCCTTCTGCAAGGGCCTGTTTCAATTCCCCCGATGAAAGTTGCGGTAGGATGGGTACTTCCGTAAGCAAGGGGCGGTCGACCTTATTTAATTTTTTCATCATAGCAAAATAGGCAGGTGGCTCAGGCTGGTCTGCCAGCAAATACGCAATAAAACCAGGCTGGTCATCCTTGTATTGAAATGCCCAATTGCGAATTTTTTCATAACCAACGGTGGTGCCGGGAACTGCTCCTAATGACTTGCCACAGGCCGATCCTGCGCCATGGCCGGGCCAAACCTGCAGGTAATCAGGTAGCGCGGTAAACTTTTTAAGCGAATCATACAGTGCAACAGCGCCGGCCTGTGCCGTATCCGCCATACCTGCTGCCTTATCCAATAAATCGGGCCTGCCAATATCGCCTACAAAAACAAAATCACCCGTAAACAGCATCACCGGTGCTGCCGATGCGGGGTGATCGGTTAGCAGCAAACTAATGCTCTCCGGCGTGTGTCCGGGGGTATGCAAAACATCAAAGCTAAGGTTGCCCACATTGATTCGATCGCCCTCGTGTAATCCCTGGTGTGGGAATTGATATTGCCACCCACTACCGCCTTCATCAGAAAGAAATAGGGTGGCACCGGTAAGTGCAGCTAGTTCCCTCGAGCCAGCCAAAAAATCAGCATGAATATGGGTTTCAAAAATATGGGTGATGGTCATTTTATTTTCTTTGGCAATTGCCAGGTAGGTGTCTACATCGCGCCTGGCATCAATTACCGCCGCTACGCCCGCTTTTTGACAACCGATGAAATAGCTTCCCTGTGCCAGGCTTTTATCGTACACGTGTTGGAAAAACATACGTAATAATTTTATTTGTTTAGTAGTAAGCCGGTACAGCAAAGATGGTTCTTGTTGTTGGTACGGTTACCGGGCTATAATTGATAGCATTTATGCAAAAGGAAATTAATGCCCGCCAATGGCCGGGAAGAACAATTCCTTTACGATGATGTAAAAACCCATTACCAATACAAACCAGCCGAAGGCTTTTTTTAGTAGATTGCCATGGATTTTTTTGGACAGGTAACTGCCAATGAAGATACCCACTGCCGCGAAGGCGGTAAAACTGCCCAACAGTTTCCAGTCGATGAGTTGGCTGCCTTGTAAATCGCCTATAAAACCTATCAGCGATTTGGCGGCAATGATAAGCAGGGAAGTGCCTACGGCCAGTTTCATGGGCATTTTCGCCAGGATAACCAGGGCTGGGATAATTAAAAATCCACCGCCTGCACCCACCAGGCCTGTCAGCAATCCCACCAGGCTACCCTCCAGTAAAATCATCGGGTAATTATAGGTCATTGGGGCATTTTCATCGGTTGATTCATTTTCTTTGCCTGACCGAATCATGCTGATGGAAGCCAATATCATCACGATGGCGAAAAGCAGCATCAATGCCATCGGTTTGGTGACTACCATTGGGCCAATCGAAAATAAATGCTCCGGGATAAAGGGCACCAGCCAAAGGCGGGTTGCGTACACTGCCAAAATGGAAGGGATACCGAAAATAAGTACGGTTTTAAAATCGACTTTCTTTTGGGTAGCGCTTTGTACTCCACCCACTAATGCGGTGGCGCCCACAATAAACAGGGAATAGGCGGTGGCCAGCACGGGGTTGATGCCCAATACATAC
>JBBQOJ010000570.1:0-2955 GCA_038330815.1 Chitinophagales bacterium
GAGAACATCCTTCAATTTGAAAAAGATTACGATGATGTGAAAGTGGTGAAGCTGGAACAAAACTACCGGAGTACCAAAAGTATCCTCAATGTTGCCAATGAAATCATCGGCAATAATAAAAACCAGTTGCCGAAAAAATTATGGACAGACCAGAAGGAAGGGGATAAAATTAAACTGGTTAGAACCGCCACTGATAACGAAGAAGGAAAATTTGTAGCAGATACCATCCAGGAGGAAAAATTACGCAACCATTATTTCAACCATCAATTCGCTATTTTATACCGTACCAATGCACAGAGCCGCAGCTACGAGGAAAGCCTGCGCCGGATGAATATTGCTTACCGGATTTACGGCGGATTATCGTTTTACCAGCGCAAGGAGATTAAAGATTTTGTGGCCTACCTGCGCATAGTGGTTAATCCCAATGACGAGGAAGCACTAAAACGGATCATCAACTATCCTACGCGGGGTATTGGCAAAACCAGCATGGACAGGGCGGTATTGGCTGCCAACGAAAACAATATTACCCTATGGCAGGTGTTGGAGAACGCCCGCGCCTACGGATACAAAGCAGGTACGCTGGATGCCATCAACGATTTTGTATTGATGATCCGGATGTTTCAGAGCGAACTAAATAAAAAGAATGCCTACGACCTGGCGATTATTGTTGGCAAAAGTACCCAAATTGTAAAGGAGCTGTTTAACGACAAAACCACGGAAGGGTTAGCGCGCTACGAAAACGTTCAGGAGTTGCTCAACTCTATCAAAGAGTTTATTGAAACGCCCATGAATGAAGAAGATGGCGAGGTAGGTGATAAAAGCCTGGGTAGCTACCTGCAGCAGATTACCCTGTTAACGGATACCGACAATGACAAGGAAGATGCCGATAGCGTTAAACTAATGACCATTCACGCGGCGAAAGGATTAGAATTTAGCTGCGTGTTTGTAGGGGGCCTGGAGGAAACCCTTTTTCCCAGCGCCATGAGCATTAATACCCGGGAAGAACTGGAAGAAGAAAGACGGCTGTTTTACGTGGCCATCACCCGGGCAAAGAAAAAGCTATGGCTTACTTATGCCAATGCACGTTACAGGTTTGGACAATTACAACAAAACGAACCCAGTCGCTTTATCGATGAAATGCCAGGCGATTTTATCGATCGTAGTTTTGCCGGTGGGGGTATACGTAACCAGGGCGGACATAGCAACAACTGGGGAGGCAGCGCCTTCGATCGCCATGGGGCAGGTGGCAGCAGCTATAAATCATCGCCACCACCCGCAAAAAAAGAAGAGTCGTCCCGCCCGGCTTACCTGGTACCTGCCCGTCCGCAAACCAAGGAACATACGCCTACCGCCGACTTTGCCCCAAGTGATACCAGTAATTTGCATGCCGGTCAAAAAGTGGAACATCAGAAATTTGGCTTTGGCGAGGTAATAAAAATGGAAGGTGCAGCGCATAATCCAATTGCCACGGTGCAATTTGAGTTAAACGGGGAGAAAAAAATTATGTTGAATTATGCCAAGCTCAGAATAATGGAATAAACATATCCAGGGACATATGAGCCGCAGCAGACAATTATATGCTGGCCGTTCGAATTGTAGAGAGACAGGCAGCCCTCCTTACAAGAATGCTTAAAAAAAAGATGCGACCCATATTGCTCACTTACAATCATTGCATACCCCACTAACAATCATTTCTGCATGTTTGGGTGAAAAACCGATCGGTAGCTTTACCTGGGGGATGGTTACGTCTTCGAGACAGATGGTTTTGCTGCAGGCATCACAAATAAAATGGACATGGTTGTCGTGGTGGTGGCCTGCCTCACAATTGTCTTTGCAAAGCGCATAAAGAATAGAATTATCAGTGGTGGGAATATGATGGATAATGCCCTTTTCCACAAAGGTTTGCAGGGTTCGGTATACCGTTACCCGGTCGAATACTTCCCCGGTGTTTTTTTCAATATCAGCATGCGCCAGCGCACCGTCGCTGCTCAGGAATAACTCCAGTATTCGTTTGCGCCCATCAGTTACGCTTAGTTTATTTTTCTTTAGGATATCCAATATCATACTGTACGCGTTAAGGTTATTGAATCAGTGCCCGGCTCTGGTACTTTTCCTGCAACAATTCTTTAATATCCGTTAGCAATTTCTGAATCTCCTCTTCCTTTAACCCATCGTAAATGCCCCTTAAACGGGTTTGCTTATCTACCAATGCAAAAAACTGGGTATGAATAAACTGGTCCGCCATTGCGGTGCTACTGTCGGGCTTATTGTTATCAATCAGGTAACTCTGCCGGGCCATTGTATATAGCGATTTTTTATCACCCGTTACAAACAACCAATTATTATTCACCGGTAACGGCGCCTTGCTGCTGCTGTCATATGCAAGGCTAAACGAGCCATCATTGTTTTTTTCAAGGGTACCAGTAAGCATCTGGTGCTCGTATTTTTTCAGAAGAGGCACCGAATCTGTCTCCGGCATACAGGTATGCGAGATAATCATAAAACTGCTGTCCTGCTTATACGCATCATATACCCTCCGCATGTTGGTATTCATTTTCGGACAAATTCCCTTACAGGTGGTAAAAAAGTACTCAGTAACATAAACCTTGCCCTCCACATCGCGTTCGGTAACTTGCTGGTTGTTTTGGTTAGTAAAGGAGAACGCCTGGATATTGTTGTTAATAATGGGAAGTCTCGATTGCTTAAAGTCATCCTGGCTGAAAAAGTAGATAAAATAACCAGCGAACAACAGGATAAAAAACCCAACATACCAATACCAGCTTTTCTTCATTTTTTATTTGTTTGCGCAAAGTTACATTCAAACCATTTGTTAAAACAGGCTTGTTTAGGAACTCAATAAATTTTAACAGTTGCAACCTTATTGCAAATTTCCTATCTTTGCGTCTCTTTAAAAATGGATACAAAAATCAATTGGGATATGATGGGCATTGTAAC
>JBBQOJ010000571.1:0-2952 GCA_038330815.1 Chitinophagales bacterium
TGTTGTTGTTGTTGTTGTTGTTGTTGTTGTTGTTGTTGTTGTTGTTGTTGTTGTTGTTGTTTTGCGATTTATGAAATTGTTGTTGTGTTATATTGATATCTGCCTGCATATTGAGGAGATGTTTCAATAAGTCTAATTAGTTCAAATGGACCTCATCATCTTTAACTATTGTTTACAAAAAGCTTTAAATTCAAGCAATATGAAATGGCATCTTTTATCCATTGCGCTTCTGTCAGTGATCATCACTGAGGCACAGGTTACAAGTAAAAAGCCTCTTCCTAAAACAGTAGTCAGCAAGTTGGATCTTTCACCTGCTGCAAAAATTATTTTCCGGGATATAAAGACAACACTTAGTAATGAGGAGAAGAACTATTTTTCTAAGGGGGCGTATGTTCGGACCGATGACAAAAACAGTCTTACGCCAGATGATAAAGGGGAAGATATGGGCGTATTTAATGTAGAAATATATCCAACAGATCTTAATAAGGATGGGATTGAAGAAATTTTTATGAGAACTTCCGGTACTTATTTCGGCCAATGGTTACAAGACCTCCAATTGTATATAAAAAACCAGCATGGAAAATACGTCCTTCAGGATGCAATCGCTTCTCCCCGTTTATATTTAAGGGCCACCTCTTTCGGCGGTTATCCCGATTTGATTGGAGGGCAACCGGAGGGACCTGGATTTAATCATTCCGTTGCAAAGATTGATACCTACCGATGGAATGGAAATGCTTACCAGGTATACAAAAAAAACCAGGTAAAACTTTCGACTGACAAGTCAGTGGAGGAAGTGATTAGTCCGGCATATGGGAAAACAATCGCTGCCGTTGTAACAGGTAATGACAAAGATTATACGATCGCATCTTTTGTTTTTAATTTTTAATTTTGAGTAGGAAACATTCGACTTGAAAGAAATGCTGCGGGAGGAAAATATAAATAAATAACAGGAACGTGGCAAGCCGGACAAGAGCGCGGCTGGCTGATAACCAAATAATCCTATTAATAAAAAAGCAGCTATGATACCATCATAACTGCTTACAACTGGTGGGCCCACCTGGGCTCGAACCAGGGACCACCTGATTATGAGTCAGGTGCTCTAACCAACTGAGCTATAGGCCCTTCTTCCTTTTTTTGAAGAATGAGGATGCAAATATAATCAAACGCAATCAATTTAACGGTTCATTAAATTATTTGCCGTTATTTTGCACACTCAAGATTAATTATGAAGAAACTATTGTCCGTTGTAGTGGCAGCGGCCTGCTTAAGTGCCGCGTTTGGCCAGGCTAAGAAAGATTGGAATAAAGTAAATATCGATCGTGCCGGTGATCATTTTATGGTTCAAATTGGGTTGGATAACTGGACGGGCGCTCCGGATAGTATCAAAAGCCGGATGTCGGGTTTATCCCGCGGGATGAATGTGGCCATCATGTTGAATAAGCCTTTTAAAAGTGACCCCCGGTGGAGCGTGGCACTCGGTATTGGTGTAAGCCATAGCAGTATATTTTTTAAGAATACCAACGTCGACCTCAAATCTCCGGCCACCCAATTGCCCTTTAGAAACCTCGATTCCTCCGACCATTTCAAAAAGTACAAACTGGCCACCACTTTCGCTGAAGTGCCTATTGAATTAAGGTATTCTTTCGACCCGGTAAATGAAAAAAAGAGTTGGAAAATTGCCGTCGGGGTAAAAGTGGGTACCATGTTAAATGCACATACCAAAGGCAAAACCCTGCAAAATAAAAGCAATGCCACCATCAATGCCTACACAGAAAAAATCAGTAAAAGAACCTTTTTTAATGGCACCCGGCTTGCGGGTACTGCCAGGGTTGGTATCGGTGGTTTTTCATTATTTGGTACCTATTCCATCACTTCCCTCATAAAAGATGTTGCCGGGCCCACCATAAGGCCCTACCAGGTGGGACTCTGTATCAGCGGCCTTTAACCTTAACATTTAATATAGTTCAATCCCGGCTTAACACCGGGATTTTTAATTTACAAAACCTAACTTTGCAACTTATTTTACTTCATGAGCGACGAAATTAAACACGAATGTGGCCTCGCCTTCATTCGCCTTCGCAAACCTTTTAGTTATTATCAGCAACAGTATGGTTCGGTAATGTATGGCCTTAACAAGCTTTACTTATTAATGGAAAAACAGCATAATCGCGGACAGGATGGAGCTGGAATTGCCACTGTGAAATTAAATGTAGAACCAGGGTATCCTTTCCTCCACCGGTTGAGAAGCAGTGCCAATCAACCCATCGCTGACCTTTTTTCCCAGATCGGTAAAGAAATTGAAGAGCTTGAGAAATACCAGCCGGAAATTAAAAATCACCCCGGCCTTATGAAAGGCCATGTAAATTACCTCGGAGAATTATTGCTGGGACATTTACGCTACGGTACCCAGGGAAAAAACAATGCAGAGTTTTGCCATCCATTTATAAAAAGGCATACCATTCCTTCCAGGAACCTTGCCCTGGCAGGTAATTTTAACCTGGTAAATACGGAAGAACTTTTTGGACTGATTAATATTGATCCGGGAGTTTTTCAACGACAGAGCGACCTTGCCGCCATGATGGAAGTGGTGCACCATTTCCTGGTAAAGGCAGATGAGGCTTTTCCAGGTGAACTGGATATCGCCAAAGTGTTAAGGAAGGCTGTGCCGCTTTTTGATGGCGGTTTTAATTTTTGTGGCCTGGTAGGCAATGGCAGTTCATTTGTGATGAGGGATGCCCATGGCATACGCCCTTCTTATTATTATATAAGCGATGATGTAATTGTAGCGGCCAGTGAAAGAGCAGCTATCCGAACGGCTTTTAACGTGGGTGAAAATGAAGTACAGGAATTGATGCCAGGATGCGCTTTACTGGTTGACCCCGATGGTAATTACCGGGTAGAACAGATAATACCTCCCAAGGAACGCAAAGCCTGTAGTTTTGAACGAATCTA
>JBBQOJ010000572.1:0-2943 GCA_038330815.1 Chitinophagales bacterium
TTCTGGAGTACCCATTTCACTATTGAATTTGATACGGTAGACACTGCCACGCTGTGCTATGATTATTTAAAAAACCTGCGGCTGTTTGCGCTGGGCAATTTTAAAGCCTTTACCAAAGTGGTTACTTTAAACCCGGCCATGCTTATTTACCTGAATGGCTACCAGAATAGCAAGACCGCCCCGGATGAAAATTATGGCCGTGAATTACAAGAACTGTTTACCGTAGGCAAGGGCCCGGGTAGTCAATATATTGAAAGCGATGTAAAGGCAGCAGCGCGTGTGCTTACGGGTTACCAGGTTAACCGCAGCACGGTGACTTCATTTTTTACGCCCAGCCGGCATGATACCAACCCAAAACAGTTTTCTGCTTTTTATGGCAACCAGGTGATCAACCGGCCACTGGCACAGGCTCCGCAGGAACTCGATGATATGCTGGATATGATTTTTGCCAATCCCGAAGTAGCCTTACATATGTGCAGGAGGCTGTACCGGTATTTTGTTTACCATGATATTACGCCTGGTACGGAAACAAACGTCATAGAACCGATGGCGGCTGTTTTCCGCAGCAACAATTACGAAATCAAACCTGTATTGGAATTACTTTTTAAAAGTGAACATTTTTTCGACATACTCCAAAATGGCGCTATGATCAAGAGTGGCGCTGATTTTTCCGTTGGCATGGTAAGGGAATGTAAGCTGCGTTTTCCACCAAAAACCAATCCGCAGTTACTGTACCGGCACCTCAGTTACCTGGGCAGTACTTTTATGAATTCACTTGAGCAGCACCTGGGCGACCCACCCAATGTATCTGGTTATCCCGCTTATTATCAAACACCGCTTTTTGACCGTTTATGGATCAACACCGATACGTTTTCAAAACGGCAGAACCTTATCAATACACTTGTTAACAGCAATTACAGCAATGGCGGATTTAGATTATATTTTGATGTAGTGGATTTTGCAAAGCGGATGAGTAATCCAGCAGACCCTAATCAACTGGTTCTTGATTTTAATAAATACCTGCTGCGCCGCACACTTAGCCAACCACTAAGGGATAGTATCAAAACAGATATTTTACTCACCGGTCAAACTACGGATAGTTATTGGAGCAGTGCCTGGAACGCTTATGTACTGGCGCCCGAAAACCTGAATAATTTCAGCGTTGTGAACGGCCGGCTTAAAGCATTGGCGCAGTATTTTTTAAGCAAACTCGAAGAATACCAATTGATGTAAACGAGGTTCCCCATCACTGACTTATTAATGGGAGCACGATATAGAAAGTAATAATTTTTATGAACCAAACTATGGTACTACTATTAAACGGCTGTGGCGTCGCACTCTTGTACTTTATCACAACAGTTAGCAAAGTGCAATTGTACAGGCTAAACCAGTACCTCATTAATATACGTTAAATATGAAACGCAGACATTTTATCCGCAACAGTGCGATCAGTGCAGTAGGCCTTCCAAACGCTATCAATGGCTTTAGCCTGACCGCACATGCCGATGACAGTTTACTGGGCAGGTTTTTTCCGCCAGGCACTACCAATGATCACATTCTCGTGATCATACAAATGAGTGGTGGTAATGATGGATTAAATACGGTGATACCACTGGATCAATACGCCAATTATGCAAATGCCAGGAGCAATATCGCCATCGCCCAAAATAAGGTATTGACTTTAACGGGTACCAATGCAACCGGGTTACATCCCTCATTAACGGGTTTGCGTGACCTTTACAATGATGGCAAGCTTTGTATCATACAATCTGCAGGTTACCCCGCTCCAAGTTTCTCCCATTTCAGGGCTACGGATATCTGGATGACAGCCGCCTCCAGTGATCAATACCTGGGCGACGGATGGCTGGGCCGCTATCTTAATGGCGAGTACCCGGGTTATCCCAATGGTTACCCCACCACCGGTATGCCCGACCCGCTCGGTATCCAGTTTGGATCAGGCACATCCCTTTCACTACTCGGACCTACCTCCCCCATGGGTTATACCATCAGCGACCCCAATGCCTTTATCAACAATGCGGATGGTGGAGAGGATGTGGTGCCAACCAACACACCCATGGGCGAAAAATTGCAGTATCTCAGGGAGGTATCCAAACAGGCTCAGGTTTATTACAATGCGGTGAAAAATGCGTATAACATTGCAGGCAATGGCAACCTGGCTACCTACCCAACCAATTCGCTCACCAACCAGTTAAAGATTGTAGCCCGCCTCATCAATGGAGGATTAAAGACCAAAATTTATGTAGTGAGTTTTGGCGGATTTGATACCCATTCGGTGCAAACCAAGACCAATGATACGACCACAGGCGCACACGCGAATTTAATGGCCACCCTGGGAAATACCATCCAGGCTTTTCACAACGACCTAAAGCTGATGAACAAAGATCAGCGTGTATTGGGTATGACCTTTAGTGAATTTGGCAGGCGTATAAAAAGCAATGCCAGCGGAGGCACCGATCATGGTTATGCGGCGCCCATGTTTGTTTTTGGCACACCCGCTACCGGCGGTATCATTGGTACCAACCCGGCGCTGCCTATGGTGGCGGCGGTTAACGACAATATTGCCCTGCAAAATGATTTTAGAAGTATTTATTATAGCATAATGAAGAGATGGCTTTGCCAGGATGCTACCAGCCTGCAACAGATTATGCTGCAAAACTTTACCGATCTAAATATTTGCAGCAATGCCAATTGCGCACCATTGGGTAGGATGGCCGGTCCTGACCAACAATTTGTGAAGAATTCGCCCAACCCGGTGATAAGTAGTACCAGGGTTGAATTGATAACAGCTGGTGGCCCTACCCTGCTGCAATTGTTATCACCCGAAGGTTTGGTAATCGCCACCTTGCTGGAAAGCAACTACGACCGCCCACAAACCATTTTTAAGGAAATCAATCTTTCAGCCTATAAGCCGGGTATGTACTA
>JBBQOJ010000573.1:0-2928 GCA_038330815.1 Chitinophagales bacterium
AGCATAAAAACATTCAAGAGACAGGCTCAAGAAAAACCGTATCCCGGTCTTTAAGGCGCTGATCAAGGCTCTGGGTTTCGCTGGTGATTCCGTTGGCCCTGGCATATTGCGTGGCGAAAACCGCCGCCGGGACAGCGTATAAGGATGCAAGAGACAGGCAGCCGCAAAAACGGGATCTCGGTTTTTAGAACGCCGATCAAGGCCCCGCTGCAGTTCATCACCATGCACTAAAGACCCCAATGACAAAAACATCGTTTACTTCCCGGGCGAATGCGATTACTGCCCTGGCTGTTGCAAGGGTATGACTTCTTCGTAAAATCCACCTGCCCCTATGTAGGTTACCCGCAGGTTACCAGTTAAGGTAGCTTCGTACAACAGCACGCCAGCCTGCGCGATGTCGTTTAAAAATTCCGGGTAGGTGGTTTTTCCTTGTTGGTTAGCTTTTAGCGCTTGTATCACCAGCGCCTCATTCAATTGGCCTGCCACCTGCCTTACCACTACAGGCTGTCCATGTAATACGTGCTCTCCCCCATCAAACCGGTACAACATACTACCCGCGCCTACCTCCACGGTGTAGGATTGTACCCCAATGGTAATTAATTTAAATACAAGATCAGGGTAATTGGTGGCTGTTTTATAAACGTCGGCAAGCTGCTCTTCCATTGTCATAAAAAAATAGTTTAAAGGTTATCCCATCATTTTAACTACCAGTTCCTTTAGCAAGGATGCATCCGGGGTGCCGCTGCTGTTAACACCCACACTTTTCAGGTTGTATTCGTGCAGTAATAGCAGTGATCTTTCAACGTCCTCATAATTGTATTTCTTTATAGCCGCCAGTGCATCCTTTGTGGCAAAGGCATTGTTAAAAAAAAGCTGTTTAACCGAGGCCTCGCTTTTATCAGCCATACCAGATACAACATACAGTTTACTAAAATAACCATACAATGCAGGCAGCACCATTTGAATGGGGCCGGCCTTGGGGTTTGCCTCAAAATACTGGATGATCCGGATGGCCTTTTCCATATTTTTTTTGGCAATGGCTGCCTGCAGTTCAAACACGTTGTATTCTTTGCTAACGCCTACATATTTTTCAATATCATCTTCGTTGATGCTTTTACGTTGGCCAAGGTTTACCGTGAGTTTTTCCAGCTCATTCACTATACGGTTTAAATCGTTACCCAGGTGCTCGGTGAGCAGGCCAATGGCCCTGGGGGTCATAGTAAACTCCTGCGACTTCAGGTAATCTGTTACCCACTCCATTAATTTGTAATCACGCACTTTTTCTGAGTGAAAAATTTCACCGGATTTCTTAATGGCTTTGTGTAGTTTGGTTCGTTTATCCAGTGTTTTTTCCTTGTGCCCTATAATAAAGATGGTCGACGCCAGCGGATGTTCCACATAATGCTCCAACCTGTCCAGCTCTTTCATTTGTTGCGCTTCCTTCAGTAGCACCACCTGCTTTTCGGCAAACATCGGGTAGCGCATGCAGGCATTCACCACATCGCTCCAACTGGCATCCTTGCCATAAAATACCGTTAAGTTAAATCCTGCTTCGCTTTCTGGTAACAGGTGGTGCTCGGCATAATTACCTACCAGGTCGATATAGTAATCCTCCTCCCCTTCCAGCAGGTACACTGGTTTGAAAATTTTCTTCTTCCAGTCGCCGATAATTTTTTGTGCAGACATATATGCGCAAATTTAAGGAAAAAGCAGTATCGCTTTGGGAGAGTGCGTTTCAAATTGTCGCTCCCGTTTTCGTTCGGTGGGGACACCGACCGAGGCTGGGCCGTGGCTGGTGTCACTAACCACATGGCGCTGTGACAATTTGAAATGCACTCAATTGCACTGAGGTAGATTACACCCTGGGGTAAATAAACACCCCGCTTTGGGCGGGGCGTAGTATTCATTTACAATAAAATAATTTGTGCATCTTTGGAAGCACCGTCGGGCATCCCGTTAATTAATTCAACGACCGAAAATCTACGGGCACCAGTTTACTAACGCCCGGCTCCTGCATGGTAACACCATAAATAACATCCACTGCGCTCATCGTTTGCTTATTGTGGGTTACAATAATAAACTGGCTATTCTCACTAAACTGTTTAATCATCTTTGTAAACTTACCAACGTTGGCATCATCCAGGGGTGCATCTACTTCATCCAATATACAAAACGGTGCGGGCTTAATCAGGTAAATCGCGAACAACAACGCTGTTGCGGTAAGTGTTTTTTCACCCCCACTTAACTGGCCGATAGACGAAGGCCTTTTTCCTTTTGGCTTGGCCACGATGTCAATACCCGTATCTGCAAGATTGGTAGGATCTACCAATACCATGTCTGCCGTATCATCTTCGGTAAACAACGCCTGGAATACTTTCTGGAAGTTTTCCCTTACCCGGTTAAATGTCTCCAAAAACTGCTGGTTGGCAGTAGCCTCTACTTCCTGTATGGTTTGCATCAGGCTATCCTTGGCGGTTACCAGGTCGTTTTTTTGCTCCATGATAAATTCATAGCGCTTCTTCATTTCGGTATAGGCTTCTATGGCAGTAGGATTGATCTCCCCGATATTTTCGAGGCGCTTTCTCATGCGGTCATTTTTTTCCTGCAGGTCTTCCAGCGGTGTATCACCCGTACGTGGTTCATCAATAATGATATCCAGGTCTATGCGAAACTCTACCTGCAGGCGTTCTTTCATTCCCGCCAACTGCAATTTTAATTCGGTTAACTTGTCTTTGATATCATTCAGCAGGTGATCGATGGTTTCTTTTGATTTTTGTTTGTGCCGCAATTCGCTTTCCCTTGCTGCCAGTACATTGCGCAGGTTGTAGTAAGCCTGGTCTGCTTCATTTAATTTCTTTTCATCGATGACTTTGTTATGAAAAATGGTAACCACCAGTCTTTCCAGTTTTGCCAGTGCAGTGGCTGTTT
>JBBQOJ010000574.1:0-2927 GCA_038330815.1 Chitinophagales bacterium
AAATACCTGTTGGTAATCGGTAGTGCCCATTTTACTGATGAGCCAGAAAACTGCCAGTAAAAAACCAAGGTCGCCGATACGGTTCATCACGAAGGCTTTTTTGGCGGCATCGTTATAGTCGTTGTTTTTAAACCAGTAGCCAATCAGCAGGTAAGAACATAGTCCAACACCCTCCCAACCAATGAACATAATAATATAATTGCCGCCCATAACCAGTAACAGCATGGAAAAAACGAACAGGTTGAGGTAGGCGAAATATTTAGCGAAATTGGGTGAAGTCTCCTCATGCATGTAGGAAGTAGAGTACACATGTATCAGGAAGCCTACGCCGGTAATGATGAGCAGGAACAGCGACGAGAGCTGATCGATCTTAAAATCAAACCCCACTTTTAATGAAGCCGTGTTGATGAAATCAAAATAATGTGTCAGTGGAAGTGGGGTGCCTTCCTTTACAATAAAAAATACATATACACTCAACAGGAAGGAAGCCAGTATAACCCCGCTGCCAATAATACCGGTGAATGTTTTGGATAAACTATTTCTACCTAACCCGTTGATCAAAAATCCAACCAGGGGCAACACGGGAATCAACCAAACTATTTGTGATATATTATTCATAAGCCCCTCCGGGAGATTTTATGGGTAGTTTAAAATTTGTAGCCTGTTATTCCATGGCAGCTAATCTTCTTCGTTGTTACTGCTCCTCTCCGATTAATTCTTTAACCGGTTCAGGAAGTTTACATCCACACTGTGCGTGTTTCTGTACATCATTACAATAATGGCCAGGCCAACACTTACTTCTGCGGCTGCTACCACCATGATAAAAAATACAAATACCTGTGCATTACTGGCACCTGTAGGATCCATGGCACCCAGCGCCTCATGGTGCATTTTAGAAAATGCCACCAGCAGCAAATTGGCCGCATTCAGCATTAGTTCCACGCACATAAAAATGATGATGGCATTACGGCGCACCAACACGCCGATAATTCCAATACAGAATAGCGCCACTGATAAAAATATGTAATAATAAACCGGCATATAATATTAGTTATTGATCGATAACAGCGGCTGATCGCTGTCAACGGATTTAAATGTTGTAACCTGGTTCCCGGGTATCGTAGTTTCACCTTCGATATTGAGTTGTTGCCCTCTACCCTTTTCCGAAGAAGGTTACACTACACCTGTCAACATCAGGCTTCCCTCTTTGAAATAACCACCGCACCAATCATGGCGCTTAAAAACAATACACTGCTAATTTCAAAAGGAAACACATAATCGGTAAAGAGGGTCATGCCCAGGTTTTTTATCAAACCAACATCGCCCCCATTCATTTGCACCAGCTGACTGGACGCTACTGTTTGTTTCATGGCGGCCACAATTACCAGTAACAGGCAACCACCCGCAATTCCACCGATGTACAATAACGAGCGGTTTTTCTGGGGAGGTTCCGAATCTGCATTCAAATTCATCAACATTACCACAAACAGGAACAACACCATGATGGCGCCGGCGTAAACGATGATGTTTACGATGGCCAGAAACTGTGCATTTAATAATATATAATGCCCGGAGATGGCAAAAAAAGTAATGATCAGGTAAAGAATGCTGTATACCGGGTTTTTACTGGCCACCACCATTACTGCACCACCCAGTGCAAGCAAACTTAACATCCAAAACAAAATTTCTAATACACTCATAAGTAGTGGGGTTCTTTCCCCTGGGAGGAAAGTGTTGTTATCAAATACTATTTTATTTTCACCCTTCCGCCTTTTGCCTTGGCAAAAGCCTCCGGCTCTGTTACCGGGTTAGGGATCAACAGGTCTTCTTTCCCATAAATAAAGCCCTTGCGTTGAAAATTAGCAGGCGCAAAAGTTTCACTCAAATAAATAGCATCCTTTGGACAAGCCTCTTCGCACAAACCGCAAAAAATGCAACGCAGCATATTGATCTCGTATTTTGCC
Source organism: Chitinophagales bacterium (assembly GCA_038330815.1). Taxonomy (GTDB): domain Bacteria; phylum Bacteroidota; class Bacteroidia; order Chitinophagales; family Chitinophagaceae; genus Ferruginibacter. The sequence continues at coordinate 1,965 of JBBQOJ010000574.1, forward strand.
GCATATTTCTCCTCGCGGTAAAGATGCTCTTCCCCGGTTTTACGTTCCGCTGCCTCCATGGTAATGGCTTCTGCAGGACAGGCTACGGCGCACAATCCACAGGCGGTGCAGTTTTCCCTACCCTCCTCATCCCGGTTCAAAATGTGCAGGCCCCTGAAAACCGGGCTAAACGGGCGTTGTACTTCCGGGTAATTGATGGTAGGCCTCTTTTTAAACATGTGCCCGAAGGTGATCGCCATGCCTTTAAAGATGGCAGGCAAATAGGCCCTCTCCAACAAACTCATTGGTTTGCGGTCTACCTGCCTTGCTTTATTGGTTAATGCTTGCATATAACTTTTATTGGTAGCAACTTAAAAGTTGCGCAAATATATTTTGAATGTTTAGAAATGCCAGTTATTTTGTTGAAATAAAATAAATGCTCCGGTGGCCAGCATATTAAACAATGCCAACGGTATCAAAATTCTCCAGCCAAGGTTCATCAACTGGTCGTACCTAAAACGCGGGATGGTCCACCGTACCCACATAAATAAAAACAGGAAGCCGGCCGCCTTTAACAGGAATACCCCGGCATGTATCAATGCAATCCAGTTAACACCAATGGAATCGGCCAGGGCAGCATCATTTACAAACGGGATATCGTAGCCGCCAAAATACAGTGTTACCATTACGGCACCGCTCAGGAACATATTAATGTATTCAGCAAACAGGAAAAACCCCAGCTTCATGGAAGAATATTCTGTATGGTAACCACCGATTAATTCATTTTCCGCTTCGGGCAAATCGAAAGGGGTACGGTTACATTCGGCGAAGGCACAGATCAGGAATATCAGGAAACCCAACGGTTGCTTGATGATGTTCCAACTGTACCAGTGCTCTTGCTGTTGTACCACAATTTCTTTCAGGCTCAGCGTTCCAGTGGTCATCAGTAAGGCGATTAACGCTATGCCCATGGCCAGTTCGTAC
>JBBQOJ010000575.1:0-2925 GCA_038330815.1 Chitinophagales bacterium
TATATCTCCCCTGGTTAAATGGAAAGAAGCTCCAACTGCATCATTGCCTATAGGTTCACCCTGGATATTCTGAACCGCTTCTGTTAATTTCTGTTTAGATGATGAACGATTTAAATTATAGGCATTAAATGCCTTTTTAGCTGCTTGTAAATCCTGGGCAAGTACTACCTTGCTACAACAGACCAGGGCTATTATTATAAATAATAATTTCTTCATAATATATGGTAATTAGAAATATTCATTCATAATACAATCATTGCTTCGAGGCACGCAAGGTTCCATTTTTTTCGGCAACGTTGTCTTCAGGTGATGTTGCCGGGATGCGGATTGCGCCGTAGTACGCAACGTCCCTTGCGGGAGACGTTGCTGGGAAAAAATTAGAAATATTTATTCAATATACAAAATTAGCTGGTGGCAAACAAGGTTCCATTTTTGTTAGCAACGTTGCCTGGGTGATGTTGCCGGGGTATGGATTGCTCTGTAGTACGCAACGTCCCCTGCAGGAGTTGCTGGGAAAAAGGTTAATCAATTCCACAAAGAAACTACAGGAGGACATCACCTGGGAAGTAACGGGCACGGCGGTTCTCCGCATGTTAATCAATAAACTATCTAAACAACATTGTATGCCGATAATAACTGAATCATCCCCGGTTATTCACCAAACCCAACATTATATAAAATAAAAAGTCCCGAAAAGTATCGGGATCAGTTTACTTGTACTATCAAAAAAAAGTTGGCTTCACCTCATAGGTTGAATAAAAAGCGGGGCTAATGAATGGCAGCCTGTTGCTCATTCACGGGTGCAAAGATATATCCACGATTACTTAGCCGGATACCTTCATCGGACTGAAGACTAACCGGAAACGTTATTTTCATTGCTTTACTAATGCAGCTTAATATTTAAACATCGCTTGGCAGCATGGCAAATTCTTTTTTAAAAGCAATGGTAAAATTGCTCAGGTTTTTAAACCCGAGTTTACCCCCAATCTCCTTAATCGAAAATTCCCTGGTACTCAACAGGTACTTCGCCCTCAACATCCTGTTTTTTTGGTAATATTCGTAAGGGTTCAAATCATACACTTTCTTAAACAGGTTTTTTAGTTTCGACTGGCTCATCATCGACACCCTTGCCAACTCCGGTAAGGTGGGCGGCTTTACCGAAAAATCTCTTACCAGCAAGTATTCTACCCGCATCAACTGCTGGATTTCCTGGTCGCTTACTGGTTTGATTGTGGGTAGCGCCTGAATTTTTTTATATAACCTGGTGAAGAATCTTTCAATCAATAACATCACCCTGTTTTGAATATGGGTTTTCCCCATTGGATATTTAGGGGCATTTTCTTCCAGTGTTTCATTTAATAAATGCCGGTAATCGGTATCAAGGGGTTCAAAGTTAAAACTCGCTGATTTTAGGGCGATATACCGGCTCAATATTTTATCTTCTGAACCAATACCCAGGTAAGTACGCATCCACTCCCTGGTAATTATAATATGAACGCCCTTGGCCCTGGTGCCTTTACGGGCGATATAGCCAAAGTCGAAAAGCGAACTGGTAAGCAATGCCGCCGAACGAAGATGGGCATCCCTGGCAAAAAACTCCCTTCCCATCTTGATCGTAATATTCGATGCAATGTGCACCTCATCAAAACAAAGCGTATAGAACTCTTCCGTTGACTTCACCCGGTTTAAAAAGATATCCTGCCGGATGGTGAAATCAAACAGCAGGGCCTGCAACTGGTTGGGCAAAATCTCCGGCTTTAAAAACCCTTCTCCATAAACTGCCGGAAGGTGCAACACCCCCTGCTCATCCAATACAGTGTTCATGGCCACGGCAAACCTTTGGAGTATACTACCATAGTCCTTATCACTATAACCAAGGAAGAGCATAACCTACAATTTAGTGGATCAACCAACCTGTTACGCCACCTGGCGCCGGGGAACTATTACAATATTTACGCACGGCTAACTTCGCCGGGTGATAAGGCAAATTGCTTTTTGAAGGCGGTAATAAAATTCGATGTATTGAGATACCCGATGGCTTCCGCTACCTGGGTTACACTTAAACGATCGCCCACCAGCAATTCCCTGGCCTTGTGCATGCGCTGTTTTTGGTAAAAGGCAAAGATACTATCGCCGTAAACCTCCCTGAATTTTTTTTTGAGTTGTGTACTGCCCATAGTCACCTTCCTGCAAATTTCAACGAGGGTAGGTGGTGTTTTTGAAAAATCGTTGACCAATAGAGCCTTCACCTGCATCATTTTCCTGATATCCTTATTGGTAAGTTTAAATTCGCCCTGTAACAATGGGCGTTTTTCGTGCAACCGAATGAAGAAACGCTCGGCAAGCAGGGCTACCCTGTTTTGTAAAAAGATATTGTGGAGGGGTTCCATTTTATGTACGCACCATAAACTATCCATCAGTTGCAGGTATTCAGCATCCAGCTTTTCGATATCAAAACTTTCCGTTTTTAAGGCAAGGTATTGTTGTAATACGGCGGTTTCGCTGCTTAGCCCAAGGTACTTGCTGAGCCACTGCTCATTAAATAAAATTTTCACCGATTTGATATGAACATGGGCCGGTATTTCCTCCGTGTTGGCAAATAGGTTACTGGTAAGTCGTGCCACGGTGTGCCGGGTATTTGACTTTTGCAATACTTCACCGTCAACAGTAAACCTGGCGGTTTCCTTAATCATTACATCATCAAAATGCAGTATGTAGTACCGTTGATCGGATTGGTTCCTGGCGGTTACCAACCGATGCCCAAAGGAAGCATCCACCATCATCACCTGTAATTCGTCGAATAAACTTACCACTTTGATAATACCGTTTCCAGCAGGAGGTGTTAATAATAAATAATCATCGCCGGTAAAAGGTGTATGAAGAGCTGCTGCCAGGTCGCGTAACAACTCGCTGTAACTGGTATGA
>JBBQOJ010000576.1:0-2923 GCA_038330815.1 Chitinophagales bacterium
TATTTAAATCGCCAAAATAATGGCCTACCCCGGCAGTAATTCCAAACTCGCCGATTTGTTCATACATATCCTGGGCGGTAGTTTTCACCAATAAACTGCCTATAAAAAATATGGTAAGGATACTTTTTTTCATGTTTGCAAATTAACAATTAGTTTTTTAAAAACGGGAAAACCCCCAATTTCTTCTCGATTTTCGGGGGAATTGTAAATTGTTTAACGAATATATGCTGTGCAATTAAAGGCGCGCTCAATTGGCGAGGCTGGCTACTCAATCTGCATCGCCTGCATACCACTTGCGGCGGGTTAAGCGTTTCGTTTGTCAAGTCCCCAGGATAGCTTATTCCGAAGGGTTTGTAAAAAATTATTTTCGTTTAACCGGATAAGGTTGATGCCAAACTTTTCTTTTTTAACTGCAAGCTGAGCTTCTTTGGGTACCACCACCCGCCGGCTATCCAGCGTACAGATGAATGAATCGGTGCGGCCTTCCACTTCAAAGGAAATGATATTATCATCGGGAACAACAATGGGGCGGATATTTAAATTATGGGGTGCTACGGGGGTAATCACAAAACTACCACTATCAGGAAAAACAATGGGCCCGTTACAACTCAGCGAATAACCCGTTGATCCGGTAGGCGTTGCCACAATCAGGCCATCCGCCCAATAGGTATTTAAGAACTCCCCATTCAGGTAGGTATGAATTTTTATCATAGAAGAAGAATCCTTCTTTTGCAGGGTAAATTCATTCAGGCCATACGGTACGTTATCAAAGATGGGCACATCTGCGTCGAGGTGGATAAGGGTACGGTTATCAGTAACATAGGTTCTTTCGGCCAGGGATTTGATGGCAATGTGCAGGTCTTCCTTGCCAATATTGGCTAAAAATCCCAGGCGGCCATAATTAATGCCCAATACCGGGATGCCTTTATCCTGCACCAGGGTTACGGTATCCAACAGGGTGCCATCACCGCCTAAACTGATTACGCAATCAATGGAATCATCCAGGTCGGCGGCTGCATTAAAGGTAGAATACTTATCTACCATGTTCACCGTTGAATAAAACTTATTAAAGAAATCCTGGAAAAATACCGGTTCCACTTTGTAGGTTTTTAATTCCTGCAGAAATGACTCCATGTCTTTATGTTGGTCATTTTCTATCCCGCGGCTATAGATGGCTATTTTCATAATTGATTTTAAAGCTAAACACCGTGGGTAACAGTTACCGGGTACCTGCAGTGATTGGTGCACCAGCTGCAATCTACAATTTCTTTTACCGCCCTATCAAAATTTATGCAGGCGTTAAAACTGGGTGGCCTGGCAGGTATTGATTTATTTGCTCTCGAAAAAGAACACCCGTTGCCCCAATTGGTTCAAACTATATTCCAGGCGCAAATTGATATCATACAGGGTAAGGATATCTATGCCAATACCCCCTGTGTACAACAGCCGGTTATTCAGCCGTGTATTGAATGAAGGTTTATTATAGGAGATGCCCAGGTCGGCATAGGTTTTGGCAAATATGGTAAAGGGAAGCGATGGTATAATGCGGGATTTAAACGGCATTGGTATACTAAACGAAAATAATTTCTTTTTTAGGGTGGATTTTACAATGCCAAAAGCAACGCCATCCACCACGTACAATTCCAAGCCGCGCAAATTGGCTGCTCCATACCCAATAGCGCGCTGGTTAATATAAGGTTGATCAAAAGGCAGCTTAACATTGCCAACCAGTTGCAGGCTTGTATACCAGTTTTTGGAAAGTGCCCAAAACTTATTGTAGTTACCTTCCACAAAAAAGAGGTTGGTGCCGCCCGTAAAACCCAGTCCCCTTTTGGAGAAAGTTAAATTGGCCGTGGTACCTTTTAATGGATATAGTACATTATTAACATTGGCATACTGGTAGGTGTAAGAGAGATCCACCAGGTGCTGGGTAGGCGAATTACTGTTAAAATAGGAAAGGTTGTAAAAGGAAGAAATAATAGAATCACTTACGGTAACCCGCGAATAGGCGAGATTAAAAATATGGCGGAAAAGAATACCTTTTTGAAGCCGGAGGCTGATGTTGGCAAACAGGTTTTTTCTTACAAAAGCCTCATTATTGTAAAATAAAATCCTGTTGTCGGCCGAAGTTTTATAGGCCACTTCCCGGCTTTGCTGGTACCCGCCACCAATGCCGAAACCCTGTGTAAGCGCACGGTTACTGTAGGGTTGTGAATAAGAAAAGGAAAGGTTTTGGGTGTACCCATTGATGAGGAAAAGCCGCAGCGGGTCGCGTCGGCCACTAAAATTATAATGAACAAATTTAGCACCGTAATTTACCCTGGAAAGATCGCCTTTAAATTTTACCAGCCATTCATTAAAACTACGATCTACTATCTGGAACTGTGGGGCCGGAAAGAGATACCATCTTTCTTTTACATTAACAATCACATCAATGTCAAAGGCCGAAAGCATTGCCAGGTTGATGGTTACTTCGTGAAACAAGGTTGTATTGTACACTTGCTGCCGGGCAAGTTGAAATGCTTCGTTAAGGGTACCGATGATGATAGAATCGCCGGGTTTAAATTGTATTTCACGCAGGATCATATAATCCTTTGTTTTTTTATTCCCCTTGATGATGATGGAACGTACAACGAGTTTGGCAGCCGAGTCGATGGCAGCGATCGGCAATAATTTCTCTGCCTGCAATGTCACTTCTGTATTTTGGGCAGCCGCAACCGAAGCAAATAAAGCAAGGAAACAACTATAGTATATTTTTCTTAAAATACTCATTAAAAACTGCACTTAACCTACCTGCCAGGCTTTTTCATGATCAATTATTGTTACGTAAAATTATTGCCGTGCAGATGTACCCCGTTAAATATCAAGGTAACTCATAAGGTGGCGGTAATTGCTATGTATCTCATTCTCAAATTTTTCGTCC
>JBBQOJ010000577.1:0-2900 GCA_038330815.1 Chitinophagales bacterium
CCTTCATGCGATGCTGAAAGTGAACAAGGCTTTCACCCTGCCGGATAACGAATTGTGGAGTTACGATGTGGCACATCATGCCGGCTTATCGGTAGGTGAGGAGTACGAAGTGCTACAGTTGCTTCATGAATTACAACGCCAGGAATATTTGAAACGGCACCTGCAGAAGGTATTGCCCGTAGTTACTGAAATGGAAACATTAAAGGAGAAAATACAATTAAACGGGCATTTTAAAAACCTGGGCGGGTTTGATTTATAGATCCACCATTGATGTTGCTTTTATATTTCTTTTTCCATGTTGCCAGTTGAGGGTAAAAACAAATAAAATAACCCACCCATCACATTAATATTAAATTAATTTATGAGCCAGGCAGTGCCAGTAACCAACACCCTTTGTCTTGATTTTGGGAATACAAGGCTAAAAGCTGCGCTGTTTGAAAACGATGTATTTAAGGGAGAGGAATTATTGCCAGACGACAGTAATGAAACCATTGCGGCGCTGATTGGACGGCTCCAACCACAGAAAAGTATTCTTTCCTCCGTAATTAACCACAATGCCGGGATAGAGGACCTGCTGGCGGAGAAAACCAATTTTCATAAGTTATCCCATCTTACCCAGGTGGCATTTACCACACCGGTGGGTAAACCGGCTTCCATTGGTGCCGATCGTTTGGCCCTGGTGGCAGCTGCCGTACGCTACTTCCCTGGAAAAAATACCCTGGTAGTAGGGCTGGGTAGCTGTATTACCTACAATTTTGTTAACCAATACAACGAATTCCTGGGGGGAAGCATTTCCCCCGGTATGGAGATGCGGTTTAAGGCAATGAATGAACATACGGCATTATTGCCGCTGGTAAAAAAAGACTGGAATTTCCCGATAATTGGCTATGATACGAAAACTAATTTACAGAGTGGAGTTATTGCAGGTATTTCCTTTGAAATAGCCGGTTTTATTGACTTTTATGCGAAAAACTATGGCAACTTTAACGCGGTTTTAACCGGGGGGGATGCGGGCTATTTTGCTCGACAACTTAAAAACAAGATATTTGCAGACTTAAATTTTCTATTCAAAGGACTGTATGCGATCAGCGAAACTAACATTCACTAAAATATTACCCCTTTTATTCGTTACCTGTAGCTTGCAGCATGCGGTTTTTTCACAGGAAAATTCACCTTATTCCAGGTATGGTTTGGGAGATATGGTACCAAAAACAAACATTATTTCCCGCGGCATGGGAGGTATCGCTGCTGGTTATTCTGACTATCAAAGTATCAATTTTGTAAATCCAGCCACTTATGGCAATATTAAAGCAACTATTTTTGACATTGGGATGGAGGTTGATACACGCACATTAAAAACCGCTAATCCCCCTGCCAGCTTTTCGGCAACCAATGCGGTGATTTCGTATATGCAGGTGGCTTTCCCAATTAGAATGAAGAAGGCCAATAAAAAGGATATCTTTTGGGGTATGAGTTTTGGCCTGCGGCCGGTATCCCGTATTAACTACAAAATTATTAAACAGGAGCGCCTGCCCGGCATTGACAGCCTGGGTACAATTTTCGAAGGTAGCGGCGGCCTTAGCCAGGCACATATAGGTACCGGGCTTCGGATTAAGAATTTTAACCTTGGGGTAAACGGTGGTTACCAGTTCGGCAACAAAAATTACAGCACCCGGTTAACGTTTTTAAATGATACGGTGCAGTACTCCCAATCCAATACCCAAACCAATACCAATTTTGGAGGACTGTTTCTTAATGCGGGTGTACAGTACGAACATAAATTCACCAATAAAAAAAATAAAAAGGTTAGTTTTTTGCGGTTTGGAGCCTATGGTAATTTGAAACAAACCATGACGGCGGAAAGGGATGCCACCATCGAAACCGTTTTATATGATGCTGCCGGAAATAAATTCAGGGTAGACAGCATTTATGAGAACAGTGTTAAAGGGGATGTTATTTATCCTGCAACCCTTGGCGTGGGAATTACTTACCAGTCAATGAACTGGTTGTTTGGCGTAGATTTTGAAAAAACCAACTGGCAGGATTACCGTTTTTTCGGCCAGCCCGACCTGGTGCAGAGTAATTGGAAGATACGGGTAGGAACAGAATATTTTCCCCTAAAAGAAAATACACCGTATAAAAAGTATTTTAGTTTTGTGAAATACCGCTTTGGTTTTTATTATGGCCCCGATTATATCAAGGTTAACAATACACTTCCCGAGTATGGATTTTCCTTTGGTGCAGGCTTTCCGCTCAAACTTCGCAAAGGGTATTATGAAACGCAAACCTCCATGCTAAACACTGCGATAGAATTTGGTACCCGCGGTGATAAAAATTCGAACCTAAGGGAAAATACGCTTAGGATCAGTCTTGGATTATCATTAAGCGATATTTGGTTTATTGGCAGAAAATACGACTAATACTTTTTAGTTTATGAAAAGAATAACCACCATTATTAGTCATATTGCAGCCTTTGTTACAGGCTGTTTTTTTTTATGGGGCTGTGAAAATGATTTGAATGAAATAAAAAACCTCGACGCCAAGAGAATCGGCGTAGAGGAAGCTAAAAAAGTAACCGTTAACTATTCAGTGAATGGCCACCGGAAAGCCCTGCTCACCGCGCCGCTAATGTACCGGGTGCAGGATACGGTACCCTATGTTGAATTTCCCAATACCATTCACGTAGATTTTTTCGATTTGCGCGATAGTATTGAAAGTAGGATGGATGCGTTGTATGCACGGTATAAGGAAACTCAAAGCGTGGTGTTTTTGAAAGATAGTGTACGGATAGTAAATGTATTGGGGGATACGCTTTATTGCGATGAATTGTATTGGGATAATAAAAGAACCGGTGCTGAGTTTTATACGGAAAAGCCGGTGCGTATCAGAACCAGGACGCA
>JBBQOJ010000578.1:0-2893 GCA_038330815.1 Chitinophagales bacterium
CGCTTAGGATAAAAACAAACAACACGGAGCGGATGGTGATAGATAATGCAGGTAATGTAGGAATTGGCACTACTACCCCTACCAGTTCCCTACAGGTAAACGGTTCACTGGCCACCGGCGTTTTGAATGTAACGGCTACCACTACCCTAACTGAAGCGCATAGCCTGGTAATGGTAAGCAATGGAAATACCGGTATTTCAATACGCCTGCCACCAGCAGCGGATTGTGTGGGACGGGTCTACTCAATAAAAAAAATAAGCAGTGGCAGTGGAACGGTGACGATTGATGGCAATGGCGCCGAAAACATTGATAACAGTGGTACTTATACCGCCATCAATCTTCGTTTTGAGTCCGTAACTATACAAAGTGATGGCAACCAATGGTACATTCTTTCGAGGCTTTAATATTGACAAAATAACCAAGGTGCAATTGGTAACCAGCCAGAAAGGCGATGGAAGGAAGTTACATTGCCCTTTTGTAATGCCTATTTATAAATGATAGGTGTCGGCCAACTCTTTTAACTCCAGCAGGTTTGTTACCCCCAGTTTATCAAACATACGTGCTTTGTGCGTACCCACGGTGGATACCTGAATTTTTATAGAGGACGAAATATGGCTGATGGTTTGACCGGATAGCAGCAGGGTAGCGATTTCAAATTCCCTGGCCGATAAGCGGTTGAATGGATTTTCCGACTTGGTTTCAAAACTTTCATTGGCCAACACTTCCGCAAGGCTATTGCTGATATAACGCCTGTTGTCGAGTAGTTGTGTTACTGCCTTTACAATTTCATCCAATGGCGCTTCTTTAGTAATGAACCCCCTTGCGCCTGCTTTCAAGTATCTTTTGGCATACACATTTTCGGCACTCATCGAAAATATCAGCACTCTTGCTTCCGGGTATTCCTTCACAATCGTTTGCATCAAGGCGAGCGTATCAGTACGGGGCATTTGTATATCCAGCACAATAAGATCGTAGGTTTGTACTTTTAATTTAGCCAGTGCACTCTCCCCATCAAAGGCTTCATCGATGGTAGCAGGACTGAATATCTCCTGTAAAAGCAATTTAATTCCGGAACGAACTACCACATGATCATCTACAAGTAAAAAATATTTCATAAAAACTATTTGGGCGCAGCACAATTATAATAAATTATCTACAATAATTGCATTTAAATAATTTCGTTTAGCCTATCCCGCAATCGACCATTCCTGTTTTTAAACACAGTAGGCGCAGTTGCATTGGGCTCCCAGCTGGGTTGGACTCGGGGAATTCAGTGTTTAAAAGTCGAAGCCATTCCTGGCGCGGTTGCTTAAAAGGAAAATGGACCCTGTAATTTTTGGCACGGTTTTGTAAAATTTCCTTTATAATACTAACACCTTAATCATCAATTATGTCAATCAATCTTCTTGAAACTATTCAAAAGAATTTAAATTATCCGCCGCTTAAAAAAATTGATCCAAATACACAAGAGGTAACGGCAGATAATAATGCACCAAGCGAAGACCGTTTTGCACAGGCGGCCATACCAGCTATGCTTACCGGGCTATATCGTTATTCAACGGCAGATGAAGGTGCAGAAAACATTTTGCGGGGAGATATTTCTACAGATTGGGTAACCACCGTTTTTGAAGAGCGCACTGGTGAAGTAATTGAAAAAGTTGCACAATATTCTTTTCAGCCGGTTGCCACGGTACACCAGCGAATGAATGAAATAGCCTGGGAAGCGGTTGGACTGGTGAGGGAGGAAATAAAAACTGACGCCGATAAAATGAATGTGAAGGACTATATCGCCGGGCAACGCAATTCCATTTTATTATATCTCCCAGCAGCCCTTCATTTGGGGGAATTGTTGGAAGACGACACGCTGGATGATAATACACACAAAATGGAAGGGCCGGTATCAAGCCTGATGAATAAAATTGGCGCTGCATTTTCCAAACCGGCAGATGAGGAAGAAGTGAAATCAGGTAATAGTAAATAACAATTTTGGCTACCCTTGGCTTACTTGTATGGTAAGCACGCTGCCTAACCTACTTTGTTAAATATCCTCGTAACTTTTTATTTTATTATACAGTGTTTTACGGTCGATATTTAGTAATTCGGCCGCCCTTGTTTTATTAAAATTCACCTCTTTTAACACCTGCATTATTGCTTCGTATTCCGCCCTGGAGGCAGTGTCCTTTAACCCGTTGGTGGTAGTAGGAAGGTGGTCGAAAATATGTTGAAATCCGGGAAGTTTAGGCGGTGGGGCTTCTTTGGTAATTTCGATAGGGAGGGTGGACGAGTTAATTACGCCCTCCATCGTTAGCAAAACACATCGGCGAACCACGTTTCTAAATTCACGCAGGTTGCCTGGCCATGAATAATTCGTAAACATCGTTAATACGGTTTCATCAAATCCTTCTACAGATTTGCCTAGTTCCTGGTTGGTTTTGTTGAGGAAAAAATTTGCAAATAGCGGAATATCGGCTTTCCTGTTTCTTAACGCCGGCAGGTTAATTGAAAATTCATTGAAACGGTGATAAAGGTCTTCCCTGAATTTGCCGAGGCGATAGGCATCCTGCAGGTTTTCATTGGTGGCTACAATGATCCTTACATCCGTTTCCATTTCCTTATTACCGCCGATGCGTTTAAACTTTCTTTCCTGGATTACCCTTAACAAAGAAGCCTGGATTTCTGGCGAAAGATTGGCCACTTCATCTAAAAATAAAGTGCCACCGTTGGCGAGTTCAAAATGTCCTTCCTTATCTCCGATGGCCCCGGTAAATGCACCCTTCACATGGCCAAACAATTCGCTTCCGGCCAACTCCCTGGATAGGGTACCGCAATCCATTGCAACAAAAGGTTTACCCTTTCTTTTGCTTAAATCGTGAATATTTTTGGCGATTACTTC
>JBBQOJ010000579.1:0-2868 GCA_038330815.1 Chitinophagales bacterium
GCCTGGCACGGCTTACCCGGTAAATAATAAATGGGGTAAACAGGGTTGGACAATGGTGAACCTTGAAGATATCAAAATAAATATACTGGAAGAAGTGGTGACAAAAGCGTATGTTAATACTGTAAATAAATGTTCACCTTAATTAATTGAACGTTATATGAAAGAAAACGGAACAAGAGAAAATCCCTGGCAACTAACTACTCCACCCGGAACCGCTGCGTATACCATGTATAAAAAGGAAGAGACCACACCGCCTATATTGGTGTGTACGGTTGGAAAAACAGTGCTTCATTACCACCTTGATTGCCTGCAACACTTGCACGCCATGTTGAAGGCACACGGCGATTGGATGGAACTGGGCAGTGCCGATGAGCAAAAGCCAGTCAAGGAGGGAACAGTAGAAGCCTGGGCCAGAAATCCCAACAATCCAAATGGTGGTTGGTATGGATTGAAAAAAGGCCTGCGCGGCCGGTTTGGCATGTATATTCCCCCACTGATGGAAGAACTGGGTTTTGCGGAGCTGGAACATCATCCAAAAAATAATCGCATGCGGGCGTTATAGGTATGGATGGGTGTAACAGGCACTGTAAAGATGTACCGTTGGTTTGTATTTTTTTATGATGCTGTGTTGGTTAACAGATGCGGAACTGACCAAAAGAAATATTTTCTTCCTTATTTTTGCCGGATGCCAAATCCAGTAATCTGTATCGGTGCCGCATTGGTGGATGAATTATTTCACGCCAACGCACCCATGTTAATGCATACCACCAATGAAGTAACCGTAACGCGCAGTGCCGGCGGCGTGAGTCGGAATATTTCGCACCAGCTATCACTCCTCAATGTGCCCGTTCAGTTGATCAGTGTTTTCGGCGATGACGCCGACGGCGACTGGCTAAAGCAGGTTTGCAAAGATGCAGGTATCGGCCTGGACTATTCAATCACTGCAGCTATGCCTACGGGTAAGTATACCGCCATCATCAACCAGGATGGATCAATGTTTACCGCCTTGTTAACAAACGCTGCCTTGCACCTGGTAACGCCCGAATACTTGCAGGGGTACGAGGAAGTGTTGCAACAAGCCAACTATATACTGGTGGATGCCAATATCAGCGTGGAAAGTATTAACTGGCTGATCACTTTTACCAACAAGCACGCTATCCGGATGATTATAGAACCTGTATCAGTGCCCCCTGCAACAAAAATAGCGACCGCTAACTTCGAAGGGTTGTATCTTATTACACCCAATGAAGATGAACTGCCCGTTTTGTGCAGTGATGCTGCGCTTACCACCGAAGAGCAGATAAAAGAACTATTGGGAAAGGGCATACAAAATATCTGGCTGCACAAAGGAAAGGCAGGATCTGCCCTGTACAAAAAAACGGAAACGCTCCAGTTGTCAGCTCCTGAAACGCATGTGGTGGATTGTACAGGGGCAGGCGACGGCTCCGTATCGGGCTTTGTTTTTTCAAAATACCACGGCAAAGACAATCTTAATAGCCTGCGAACTGCCCATACCCTTTCTGCGGAAATTTTACAGGTAAATGGCGCCATTGCCAAACACCTTACGCACCAGCAACTTGAACAATTGGTATCCAAATATTACAGCGAATGATGCACCCGTTGATTGAGATACATCCCGAAGTGGCAGTGGCCCTGCAGGCAAAGCGGCCGGTAGTGGCGCTGGAGTCTACCATAATTTCCCACGGGATGCCCTGGCCGAAAAATGTAGCCACCGCCCGGGAAGTGGAACAAACCATCCGTAAAAATGGTGCGGTGCCAGCTACCATCGCCATCCTCAATGGCAAATGCCATGTGGGACTTACCGGTGAGCAACTGGATTATTTCGGCAAAGCAAAAGAGGTATGGAAAGTTAGCCTGAGGGATATGCCATTTGTGATCACCAAACGTCTTTACGGTGCTACCACGGTAGCTGCCACAATGCGCATTGCGGCGTTGGCGGGCATAAAGGTATTTGTAACTGGTGGTATCGGCGGCGTTCACCGCGGCGCTGGCACCACGATGGATATTTCGGCCGATCTTACTGAAATGGCGCAAACCTCCGTAGCAGTGGTATCCGCCGGTGTTAAATCGATATTGGATATTGAATTAACACTGGAGCACCTGGAAACAAAAGGCGTCCCCGTGGTAACCATCGGCCAGGATGAATTCCCAAGCTTTTATTCTGCCAACAGCGGGTATGCGTCACCGTTACGACTGGATACGCCCTCCGAAATCGCCGAACTTTTAATTGCCAAATGGTCGCTGGGCTTGCAGGGATCGGTGTTAATTGCCAACCCGGTACCCGCCAGCCGCGAAATTGAACGTAGCCAGATGGAAGTTCACATTCAGCAGGCCCTGGCAGCAGCTGCGCAACTTCACATTAAAGGAAAGGAGGTTACCCCCTTCCTGTTGAAATACCTTGCCACCCACACTAATGGCGAGAGCCTGGAAACTAATATCGCCCTCCTACTAAACAATGCCAAAACGGGTGCAGCTATCGCAGTCGCCTTACAAAGTTTACTCACCTGATTGCATCGCATATTGCCTGTTGCAAGGCCAACAGTCAACCATCCAACCTTCAGTGTTCGCCCACTTTCCAGGTGTATGCATTTACCTGTTTGCGATAACGGCCAGGGAAAAAATTGTGCTTTCTTCCAGAAGCAATCAGCAACGTTTTATTTTTCCTGTTACTCTCTCCATTAAAGCAACAAAGTAAATGAACAACTACGAATTAGTTATTGGGTTCTTCAAATCAGTTAGCTCATCCTTTTTTTAAGTTGATATGCTTGTGGTTGATTTTTCAGGAAGCTAGATAACCGTGTTTATATATTTTGTTTTTTATTATAAAGGAACACTGCCTTTATTGTT
>JBBQOJ010000580.1:0-2857 GCA_038330815.1 Chitinophagales bacterium
GATGTTAACCGTGGCTTTTTTGCATGGATGGTGCAACAGCATGCAGGCGGGGCAGAAGTAGCCAGTTTGTGCGTTGGTACCTTCCTGCTAGCCGCCACCGGATTACTGGAGGGAAAAAAATGTGCAACGCACTGGGTGGCAGCCGACACGTTTCGTCAAATGTTCCCAGGTATCCAACTCGTTTCGGAAAAAATTATCACCGATGAGGAGGGTATTTATTCAAGTGGAGGAGCTAACTCATTCTGGAACCTGTTAATCTACCTGGTAGAAAAATATACCGATCGCGAAATGGCTATCCTGTGCAGTAAATACTTCGAAATTGAAATGGGCCGTTATTCCCAATCACCCTTTATTATGTTTACAGGGCAGCGGGGCCACCAGGATGAATCGGTGAAACTCGCCCAGGATTTTATAGAACAAAACTTCCAGGAGAAATTTACCATCGACCAGTTGGCAGTGATGTTTGCTGTTGGCAAACGAAGTCTCGAACGAAGGTTTAAAAAAGCCACCGGTAATACCGTCTCCGAATATATTCAACGGGTAAAAATGGAGGCAGCCAAAAAAGGCATGGAAACCAGCAGGAAAAATATTTCGGAAATTATGTACGAAGTGGGCTATTCGGATACCAAATCATTCCGTACTATTTTTAAACGTACCACCGGCCTTTCGCCTGTGGCATACCGCAACCGGTACAATAAACCGCCTGCATTTTATCTTTAACCTGGTTAATGGAAATGGAGGCCTGGTATAACGGAAAGTTTACCGACTTGTTAGGTAGGATACTATCAATCCTTTATCCCTTACTCCACCTGGCACCCACTTCAGTTTGTGCATTAACCTGTTAACCTGCCAGCCCTTGATAATTACATATATTTCATCGCATCGTAGCCCAGTAACCTCCGCCACAGCGCAACCTGTCCGATGCAATTGGCCTCGCGGTAAATAATAAACGAGAGCATGTCAAAATAAGGCATTTCCATACCGGGCATAACAATCTCCTTGTCAAGTTGTTCATCTGTTACCTCCAGCAGGGCATTTCTTAATAGTGGTGAAATAACCTTCCAGTCGTCAATAAAGGTTTGCAACGAGGGATAGCGCATCTCATCTTTTATGCCCTGGTTATCCCTGAACAACTCAACAACTGTTTGTTGCTGTGCTATACCCAGGTAGTTGGCTACTTCGTACCGTTGCTGCACCAAACTGCCCGTTAACCAGGCGATATGGTTGGCCTTTGTATCCAGCCGTTGGTGGGCAGCATCATCGCTAATGCCCTCAAGAGCGTTTGAAAAAAATCCGGTATGCATATCATACAATACCAGTAATGCATATACGCGGTTACTTACAGGTGATATTTCCATTGAACTGAATTTTTGATGAATAAAATGGATGAATGACTATGCGTCATGACGAATAGAATTGTTGAGATTGCCTTTTTTAATTTTCTGAACTGGAACTGAAAATATTGCCCTATCCGAATGTTGATAGTGAATATTTTAGTAAAGCTAGGACGTTTTGTTTGGTAACGGGAGGTGTAAATCCGCCAATTGCAGGGGTTGTTTACGACATGGATAACTCCTACATTTGATGCATGAAACATATTTCCATCCTGGTTCCGGAAGGTGCCATCCTTGGTAGCCTGGAAGGCTCCCGACAATTGTTTACCCAGGTAAACCAGTTGCTTCTGATGAGGGGGCGGGCACCTTTGTTCGAGGTGCAATTAGTGAGCCTTTCCGGCACCACCAAACTAAATGGCGGATTATATACAGTGAATGCGGATAAAGATATCAGCCAGGTTGCCAACACCCAACTCATTATCATTCCGGCGTTGGATGGCGACCTGGGTATTGCTTTGGAAAAAAACAAGGCCTTTATTCCGTGGATTATACATCAGTATCAACAAGGTGCTGAAGTGGCTAGTCTTTGCCTGGGTGCATTTCTGCTGGCATCAACCGGTTTATTAAAGGGGAAAAAATGTGCTACCCACTGGATGGCTTCCAACCAGTTTCAAAATTTGTTTCCCGATGTACAATTGGTAACAGAAAAAATAATTACCGATGAAAAAGGCATTTATTCCAGCGGTGGAGCTTTTTCTTATCTGAACCTGATTTTATACCTGATTGAAAAATATGCAGGAAGGGATATTGCCGTGCTTTGTGCCAAAGTTTTCGCTATTGAATTGGAAAGAGACAACCAGTTGTCTTTCACCATATTCCAGGGGCAAAAAGAGCATGAGGATATACAGGTTAAAAAGGCGCAGGAATTTATTGAAAATAATTTTCCGGAAAAAATAACTGTTGATCAGTTGGCCTCCATGTTTGCGCTAGGCAGGCGAAACCTGGAACGCCGCTTTAAAAAAGCTACCCACAATACCGTGGTGGAATACATTCAGCGGGTAAAAATTGAGGCGGCTAAAAACAGTTTGGAAAGCTATCGTGAAAACGTAAATGAAGTGATGTACAAAGTTGGGTACACTGATCCAAAGGCCTTTCGAAATACTTTTAAAAAAATCACCGGTTTATCACCCATCGCGTACCGAAATAAATTCAACCGTAACCTGGATGCCGTAGCCTGATGGCAAAAGGGGCGCTGCCAGCACCGCTAAAGTTGCTTCACAATAAATGGGGTAACGTTATCCTTGCCGGGTGCATACCAAGGTTGGTAAGCAGGCTTACGATGCCTTTGCCTATCGGCAACACCCTTCATAAACCATCAACCAGTAGGGTAATCCATGGTTAAGTATTTTCTTGTATCGGCTGTTAATCCTACCTTCGCAACCAAACTATTATTAACCGTCTGCAATTCATACGAACATGAGTAATCTATTTAATAAAGTGATCAACGGTCGCCAGTTTAATTT
>JBBQOJ010000581.1:0-2848 GCA_038330815.1 Chitinophagales bacterium
ATTTGTGTAACAAACCTGTTTCATTAGCACCATAAAAGCATTTGGTGACATCTTGATTTTTTTTTGCATTCCTGCAATTATTATAAAGAAACTTTTAGTACTGCCTTATTATATTCCAGGATGGTGATTACGAGGGTACTCGCCAAAACTAACAATCCTCCAATGATAGCCATTGCCCCCAACTTTTCATGCAATACAAAGGCTGCGATGGGTATCCCAAAAAAAGTGATTAAAAAATTGGAGAGTGCTACTTGTATCGCTTCAAGATTTTTCAATGCCTTAAAGAATAGAATCATTGATAAAAAGTTATGGAATACGGTTAATAGTGCAAGACCGATCCAGGTATTTGCAGAAAATAAAGCGACATTTTTCAACACATTGCCCTCATAATACCACACAAACGGGAAGAGCATTACGACCATAAAAATGTACGTATAAAAAAGCATTTCCATCTCGGTATATTTTGCTGCTATTTTTTTACAGATAGTATTGTAAAAACCGCTACCTAAAATACCCGAAAAAATCAGCAGGTTGCCGGTTATGTACTGCATACTAAAATCTGTACTGGCTATATCTTTGGCGCTGCACAAAACCACTCCAACAATGGCAATAGCAAAGCTAACCCAGCGCAAGTTGTTCATTTTTTCCTTTAGAAAAACTACGGCTAATAATGCAGACACTACCGGTAAAGTAAGACTGATAATAGCCCCATTACTGGCGGTAGATTGCTGAGTTCCAATCGTCATCAATACCTGTGCGGGAAACTGGCCGATAAGTGCCAGCATAAAAAAAACTTTCAGGTCACTCAACCTCCTGTTTTTGTTTTTCTTTAAATCCTGGTATACAAAGGGAAGCATAAAAATGGTAGCCAGTAGCATCGGGATAAATACCGTACTAAAAGCCCCCACCTGGTCCTGTACCAATTTAATACATGTAAACTGCAACGACCACATGAGATTGCAGGCAAACAACGCACCCCATGACAAAAAAGATTTTTTCATGCTGTGGTGATTAAATAATATTATCCATTTACTAAAGTAATATTGTTGCGTTATGAAAACTGGAACAAAATTTTACAACACTTTTTAAAACAAATGCGGAAAGCCTCACCCGGAAAAGAATTTACATAAATGTCTTGATAAACCACCCCCCCGCATCAATACAGGTTGTTATCTCTTTATTGCCAAATGTACATTTACATCCCTCCCGTTTATATGATTGATTTTGCATACACCGCCAACTGCCAGTGGCTGCCAAACCCAACCAGCTTTGTTGGTATCTTTCACTTCAGCAAGTGGTATCCCATTTACGTTAACAGCTATAGGCTTTGCAGCCAGCCGCAGCACTTCTTGTGCCTTTACGTCGTAGGTTTTATAAATAATGCTTTTAGTACTGTACTTAATCTTTTGCACTACAGCGGTTGATTTCAGTAAATGATTTTCGCCTGCAGGTGCCCATTCCGGCACCGCCGCAATGCCTTCCATAAGATGACGAACATAATCAGTATATCCATCGCTGAACCAAATCTCATCACCCCAATTATGACCGGTTTCCACTACGCCATCCGGCCGGGCCATATAGCTGGCATGATTAAAATGCCGGTATGCTTCTTCCCGAAACCATTTATCACCGCTCTTTTCGTACCACAAAGCACACACAGATGCATAACGGGCAGTATGGCTGCCCATGGGTAAATAGCAGCCGGTTTGTTCATTGATGGCATTCATTCCCTTTTCACCAAATGTATTTTTTACCCACCAGATTAATGCAGGAATAGTCGTATTTAAAGTAGGATCATTGAAAGAATTTTTAATAAGGTAACGGGCAAATTCCATCGGCGAATTATTTACCCGGTTAAGATTGATAGGATCAAATCGTATGTCTTCAAAATATCCCTTCCAGATACTCGTTTTTACCGGACCTTCAGAAGCGTATAACCAGTCCCATACAATCCGGGCCGCAACTGTATACGCGGCCGATTGCGGGTCGCTTAATTTTATTCTATCCTTTAAGCTGACCAGCCGTTCCAACAGGCGTAAATTTTCTACTACATGCGAAGTATATTCTTCCAGCACTTCACCCTTTTGTGCCTTTACTCTAAAAGGCCAGGGCGAAGTGAGTACCAGGTTTTTCCATTCCAGTCCTCTGGCGCCATGACTTCCTTTACGCACCTGTTTAGCGAGGGCATCCGCACAATCGATTGCCGCCTGCAGGTATTTGTTTTCTTCTGTAATTTCATAAAACTTTAAATAATGAATGCCCATCTCACCTATCTTATCACATTCCAACACAAAAGAGCCATCGCCCCTTCCCATATTTTCAGCGGTAACAGCGGTATCAAACCGGGAGGCGCCGTTATAAACAGTATCACCTGCATCGGAGCTTGCATACGGCACTTTAGCCCATTCCCAATCTGCCGGCGTAGTGCCGAATTTTATCTGATGGTCGAGGGCTTGTCTTGCAATACCAATCATGGTTTCATCACCAGAGTAATTACGCCAGTCTATTGCCAGGCTCTGTACCAAACCGGCATTTACCACTACCGGGTTATGGGGCCAGGTAGAACCAACATATCCACCCTTTCCATCCCGGTACATAGAACAGTGCGTTAGGTATAAAGGCAATTTATTGGCAGTACTAACAGGGCAATTTTTTATAAAGTAAACCGCCAGTTGTGCGGCTTCAACAAAGGCTGCACCAGGCACCCCAGGTTGGTAACGGCCCAGCAATTTGCCGGCTTTATCCAGGTTAACCCTTACGCCACACATTGAATCAACCTTATACTGACAATAACTAATTTGAATAATGAGCAAGAAAAAAAATAGCAATGGAATCTTTTTCATAGCAT
>JBBQOJ010000582.1:0-2846 GCA_038330815.1 Chitinophagales bacterium
TTTTCGATGCAACACCTTATCTACGGCCAGTTTCACACAATCAACGGGTGTACCACTGGTTTGCCATGATTCTATCCCTTCAAACATATCGATCTTATTCAGGCGAAGGGGTTGGCCAATGGTTATGGCATGCCCCATGCCGCTTTGTGGTTTGTCGGGCGCTACTACGATAATTTTTCCGAGCTTTTTTACCGCTTCCACCAAATTGCGTATACCCGGAGCCGTGATGCCATCATCATTGGTAATTAGTATGGTAGGTAGCGAATCTTTTTTTGCCATGTTAAGGGTTTTATCTATATGCAGCGGGCTACCCGTTGGTCCACCTGAAAAAGGGTTTACCGATCAATTCTCTAAATGGCCAGGGTATGGCGAGCACTATCAGCAAAATGGCGATACCAAAGAAAATCAGCATGCGCTTATGTTTAGCAGCATCGGTACCAGCTCTTTTTACAGACGTTCTGCCCACATGCACCAGTATCCAGGCAATAATCATTAGTAGCAAATGCTCCATGGTAAAAAACCGGTTGTAAGGGTCTTTCATGTTATTGCCGAGGTCCTTCAGCCGGTCGAACCAGGAATTGGAGAAATAAAGCACCAGGCCGAGCAATAGCTGTATATCGCAGCTGATCATAAAAAACAAGTTGCTGCGGTTATCGCCGGCGGTATACCTGCGATTGCCAAACACACCGGTTAGTGCATTGAGTAATGTCCATACTCCGAATAACAATACCGCCCAGCGTAATAAGTTGTGTAGAACCAGTACAATTTGCATATCCGTATTTTTTGTACAAAAATAAGGGCTAACCAATTCAAGTGTGCATATTTGTTATTCGGGGCCAACACAGTAAAAAATAAGTTTTAAAAAATTTGGAATAACTAAATATATTAGTATATTTGTGCTAATCAAATTAGTTCAGTTATGTCTCAAGCTGGTCAAAACCTTAAGTACCTTAGAAAACTTCGTGGATGGACACAGGAAGAATTTGCTGTAAAGCTAGGCATCAAGCGTTCCCTGGTGGGCGCCTACGAAGAGGAACGTGCTGACCCCAGGATTGAAGTGTTGGAAATTGTGGGTGATATATTTAAGCTAAGCCTGGATGAACTGTTATTGAAGGACCTTAGCAATGCCGGCAATAGTTTTTTGGCCAAAAGAAGGCAGCAAAAAATGATGAGTGCCGAGCGGAACCTTATTCATTTTGTGCCGGTAAAGGCTGCAGCAGGTTATTTGGCCGGTTATGCAGACAGTGAGTTTATTGATGAGTTAAATACGTTTACGCTACCCATGCTCGCTGGCGGGAACTACCGCGCTTTTGAAATAATTGGGGATAGTATGATGCCGACACCCAGCGGCAGTATTATTGTAGGTGAAAAAATTGACAGCACCGAGGACGTTAAAAGCGACCAGGCATATATAGTGGTGAGTAGAAATGAAGGAATCGTGTACAAACGGATTGTAAAAAGCAACCGTGCTAAAAACAAGCTTACCCTGGTGAGCGATAATCCGCAATATCAACCCTACCAGGTGAATACTGAAGACATTGTAGAATTATGGCAGGCACAGATGGTCATCAGTAAGGTGAGTGCACAGCAACGGTGGGACATGAACTCGCTGGCAAGTATGGTTAATAACCTGCAAAGCCAGGTGACCAATCTCAAGAAGAAAATGAACTAGCCGGGTATTGAGGTGGTTAGTATTTTGGTAAATAAATGCATGAAAATAGAGGGGGGGCATGGTCAGGTTTTTTTGAACAATGGATAGCAAGTAGCCGCTGCTTGTAGGAATTATCCGGGAAATTGAGCGTACTAATTCGAATTGGACAGGCATATGTAAAATGGAGAAGGATGATTGTTCGCGGCTATAGGTAGTAAGTGGCAAAGTTGTTGGTTTGGGTTTATGCCAATGAAATTAGGAACCTGGTAGAATTGGGCAATTGTGCACGTAAATGAGGTTGGTGAGTACTTTTGGGATTATATAATAAGGCGTTGGTACGTGAGGTTGATTTTGTTTGTACCTGAGGCTGATGGTTTTTGCATTGGATGATGATGGCATAACGCATATTTATTGATGGTCTGAGGAGGTAGGCAGGAGCGGGTGATTCATTTAAGGCGAATCGTGCCTGGAGGCAGGTTGATGGACCTTTTGCACTTTTGGAAAGTGGTGTAATTAATTCGTAGTTGGTTATAATTGATACATTGCTAACATTTTGGGAGTGACCTTTTTATTTCAGTGATTTTTGATTAGGGGAAGTGTGTATAGGCTTTAGGGGCTTGATGTAATTATAGCAATCGATAAGTAGCGTATTGTGATGGATGTTTGCATTGTAAAGTAGGGTATGACTTTTGTTTTTGGGAGTGTGCCGTGTTGGGTGCCCCCCGGCTTTTGTGCTGTTAAATATTTAGACCATGTGGATAGCATTTAACCATCCACCTTCTTACAACTTCAAGCCACTGCTTGTAATTTAGCACCACGATTTGGCCATTATAGACTTCAACGGCTTCTTTTCAACTGCTTTTAAGTATTGGGTGCCCGGTAGTTTATCTACCTGGTGCCAGGATACATATCTGCTACTGTATTAATTGTGCGGAAATACATATGTAAGGAGTAGCTATTATTCATAATTTTCAATTTCAGATACATCGCTAAATATTTAAAACACAACATTATGATTAAGTTACAGATCATCGGCAATCTTGGTAAGGATTGCATCGTAAAAGAGGTAAATGGCAAAAACGTAATTAACTTTAGTGTAGCGCACAAAGACCGTTACAAGGATGCGCAGGGGAATCAAAAGGAAAGGACTACCTGGGTGGAATGTGCGTATTGGACCGATAAAACTGCCGTGGCA
>JBBQOJ010000583.1:0-2837 GCA_038330815.1 Chitinophagales bacterium
TAATCCAGGGGTTTCTCCCGATTTGCACCACGGTGCAACGTCGCAATATAGCGGGCCCGATTATCTACCGGGGACAGTGGATACCAATGATTACCTTATTGTGAAGTCAGTTTTCAGCGGTGTTAATAAAAACATTGTATCAAAAAATTTCAGGGGTGGCACAGTGGCTTCTGTGTTCGGAGGGTCGCAGATAGACCTGCGCCAGGCCGATATCACCGGGCCGGTAGTGATAAAACTCGAAATCGTATTTGGGGGTACCAAACTCATTGTGCCGCCGCACTGGACGGTGCAAAATGAAATTGACGGCATATTTCATGGGGTGGATGATAAGCGGAATTTTAACCCGGCTGCGGGTATCAATCCCGAAAAAGTGCTGATATTAAAAGGATCTGCTGTGTTTGGCGGTGTGGAAATACGGAGCTATTAAGCCTACCGCACAACACCGGCGATGCTTACATTCTTTTGCTTCATGTGCCCTATCATTCATTTTATTTTATTACAACACTATAAACTACACCTTATGCATTGGTTCCTTGCAACACTGGTATATCGCATCCTTTATTCCAATGGCGATCAGCTGTTCCAGTTCAATGAGCAAATCCGCTTAATTAAAGCAGAGGATGAATTACACGCCTTTCACAAAGCCCGCTTATTGGGTGAAGGAGACAGGTTAACGGAATTGTGTAGTACGATGCCTGGTATCAAGTGGCAGTTTATTGATGTAACAGCCTTGCTGGCGATAACCCCCTACCTGGATGGTGCGGAAATCCATTCCTGCTTTAGTGAGGAAGCGGCCGGGGAGCTGTACATTCGTAGCGTTAAAAAGGCGGGCACCCATTTATTGCAACAAAGCCTTCACCAGTTCACCGGTAAAAACAGCCTAACCATCAATGCCTAACCCAACCACGGAAAAAAAAGTAAAAGGTATTTTTTATACCGTTTTTGTGGCCGGTTGGCTTGCCTGGAGCCTCCTGCATTTAATGGTATTGCGTGATTTTGGCCTATCCCAGGCCAAGGCCAGGGGAGATGCCATGGTAAGTAATGTTTTACTTGCCGCCGCCTGCCTGCTGGTAATTAATAACATGCGGTACTACCTGCCCAAACGGGAGAAATACTGGTACGTGCTGGTCATTAGCTTTTCCTTAAGTTTGTTGTGGTTGCTGTTAATGCGGGTTGGATTATGGGCATTTTACAAGCAGGACATGTTGTATATGCAATGGCTTTCACAAACTTCCTACATCCGGTATGCCATTGCCTTCCTGATGATTGGTTGCTGCACCATGTTAAGTTTATTGTGGTATTCCCAAAGAGATCAGCAAGCCGACGAACAGCGGCGGGCCGACCTGGAACGCCTTGCCAAAGAGACGGAGCTGTACACACTAAGGCAGCAACTGCAGCCGCATTTCCTGTTTAACAGCCTAAATTCAATCAGTGCATTAACGGGCAGCCAACCCGAAAAAGCCAGGCATATGATTCAGCAACTGGCCGATTTTTTAAGGGGCACATTAAAAAAGGAGGAGCAGCAGTGGACAACACTCGGGGAGGAGTTGGACCATCTGCAACTTTACCTTGATATTGAGAAGGTACGCTTCGGTTACCGTTTGCAAACAGTAATTGATAGCAATGATGAAACCATGGCAATGCGCCTGCCTTCCATGATACTACAGCCCCTGGTAGAAAATGCCATAAAATTTGGCCTTTATGACACCATCGGCGAGGTAACGATATTTGTAACCGCAAGGTCGGTAAACGGCCTGCTGGAAATACACGTTCAAAATCCCTTCGACGAGGCTACCGCGGCACCCAGCAAGGGCGTTGGTTTTGGCCTTGCCTCAATTAAGCGTAGGCTGTTCCTGCTTTTTGCGCGGTACGACCTGGTGCAGGTAAAAAAGGAAGATCAGCAATTTATCACCATCATCAGCATCCCTCAACAATATGAAAGCAATAATAATTGATGACGAACCCCTGGCCCGCATAATGGTAAAGGAATACCTGGCCTTCTATCCTGAAATAACGGTGGTGGCAGAATGTAATGATGGTTTTGAAGGTATCAAGGCCATTCAACAACACCAGCCCGGGTTAATTTTTTTGGATGTACAGATGCCAAAATTAAATGGGTTTGAAATGCTGGAACTTGTAGACACCCCACCACCGGTGATATTTACCACGGCCTTTGAAGAATATGCCATCAGGGCCTTTGATGCCCACGCAGCAGACTATTTATTGAAGCCCTTCAGTAAGGAAAGGTTTGATAAGGCCATGCAAAAGTTTCAGCAACAACGGGTAACTGCCGCTCCTGCCATCGTACCTTCCGCTTTACAGGGAATGTTTGGATACAACCGTATAGTAGTAAAAGATAATGGCAAGATCAGGATTATTCCCTTTGCGGATATTCATTACCTGGAAGCCGCAGATGACTATGTGAAAATTGTTACCCGGGATGGTGGCTATTTAAAGAAAAAGACCATGCAGTATTTTGAGGACTGTTTACCTAACCGCGAATTTATCCGCATTCACCGATCCTACCTGCTCAATGCCCAACTCATCACCCGCATTGACCCACACGAAAAAGACAGCCACCTGGTACTAACTACTACGGGTGTACGCTTACCTGTAAGCAGGACAGGTTATGCCAGGCTGAAGGAAGTATTGGGTTTATAGCCGTGGAGCTATTTTTTTTTTGGTAATCAGCAGTTCCTTCTCCCTACACTTTTTTAAGTTTCCATTTTCCCTTTTTAAACAGGATATAGGCAGCGATACTTATACCGGTTTCCGCTACAGGTATCGCGGTAAAAACGCCTGTAGGCCCCAGCTGCAGTGTGGTAGACAACAGGTAT
>JBBQOJ010000584.1:0-2826 GCA_038330815.1 Chitinophagales bacterium
ATGTCCCACATTTTTTTGTGGCCCATCATCACGGCTTGTAATACGGTTTCCTCGTCAAACTCAAACTGGTCCTGCCTTAGCGTGGCCATGCGTTCGCCGGGCGTAATATCCACTGTGCCCTTGTTGGGCTCAATTTCCCCACTCAATATTTTTATAAAGGTTGATTTACCGGCACCATTGGCCCCAATTACCCCGTAACAGTTTCCCTTGGTAAAACCAATATTTACTTCGTCGAATAATACCCTTTTGCCATAGGCCAGGGTTACATTGTTTACACTAATCATAACTTTAAAATGGGCGCAAAGGTAAAGAATTATGATTTATACCGCAAGGTTAGTTCGTTGAAGACAAGTAAAATTTTCTACCATGGCCGCATTGCACCTGGTTTAAGGAGACATGTTTGCAAACGGTAGCGGTCAATTACCCGGTATCGATGTTACCAATGCAAGGTCAGGTAAAACAATATTGCCAGGTAGAAATAATGTGGCCCCGCACCTATGCATGATTTCATTATTTTTGCAAAATGTCAATTACACAAACGATTCAACAACATGTTGAGGCTACCCTGGCCGACCTGTTCGGTCAGTCATTTTCGAATAAAGATTTCCAGCTTAATTTAACCAGGCCGGAATTTGAGGGGGATTATACGGTGGTGCTGTTTTCCCTGGTGAAAGCACTCCAACTTTCGCCCGATGTGCTGGGCAATCAACTCGGAGAAAAATTAGTGGCCAACTACCCTACCACTTATACCGCATTTAATATCATTAAAGGATTTTTAAATGTAAGCATTGCGGATACCTGGTGGACCAACCTGTTGGCAGAAAATTACCAGGATGGGTGTTACGGCAAACAGGCGCTGAATGGCAAAAAAGTAATGGTGGAATATGCCTCGCCCAATACCAATAAGCCACTTCACCTGGGCCATTTAAGAAATATATTTCTAGGTTGGAGCGTGGCGGAGATTTTGGCGGCTAATGGCTACGAAGTAACCAGGAGTTGTATCGTTAACGACCGGGGCATTCATATCTGTAAAAGCATGATCGCCTGGCAGAAATATGCCAATGGCGCCACGCCGCAAGCCACTGGTGTTAAAGGCGACCACCTGGTGGGTGAGTACTACGTAAAATTTGAAGCGGACCTCAAGGCAGAAAGCCAGGTGTTACTTAATAAAATAAAGTTGGCCGACCTATGTGATTTTACCGGTTCAGCATTGGAGCAACTGGAAAAGTTGTTGGTAAAGCTAACCCCGTTGGATGAAATTAAGGACGCGGAAAAAATTAGTAAACTGCAGGATGATGTTAAAGAAGTGGCCCGAAATAACAGCCCCATAATGAAAGCTGCCAAGCAAATGCTGCTTGACTGGGAAGAGGGTAAGCCCGAAGTGATAAACCTTTGGAAAACGATGAATGGCTGGGTGTATGAAGGTTTTGACATCACTTACCAGCGCATTGGCACCAGCTTCGATATTATTTATTATGAAAGCAATACCTACCTGTTGGGCAAAGACATTGTGCAACAAGGCCTGGAAAAAAATATCTTTTATAAAAAGGAAGATGGCAGTACCTGGATAGACCTTACTGCCGATGGGCTTGATGAAAAACTGGTGCAACGTAAAGATGGCACTTCGGTGTACATCACGCAGGATATTGGCCTGGCACAACTGAAATATGAGCAATACCACATTGACCAAAGTATTTACGTGATTGGCAATGAACAGAATTATCATATGAAAGTGCTCCAACTGATTTGCAAAAAATTAGGCATGCCCAATGCAGATCAGATTTTTCACCTTAGCTATGGCATGGTGGAGCTTACTTCCGGCAAAATGAAAAGCCGGGAAGGTACCGTGGTGGATGCCGATGAAATTGTGGAAGAGATGGTGAGCACCTCCCGCCAGCTTACCGAGGAACTGGGTAAGGTGAAAGACTTTACCCCTGAAGAACTGGATGACCTTTACGATACCATTGGTATTGGCGCCATGAAATTTTACCTGTTACGGGTTGACCCCAAAAAAACCATGGTGTTTAATCCCGCCGAGAGCATCGACTTTCATGGATTTACCGCACCCTTTATTCAATATACGCATGCGCGAATCAGGAGTATATTGCGGAAAGAACTGTTGAAAGACGAAGCGATCAGCGCAGATACCCTCCACGAAGAAAAAAATGCTTCGTTGGAAAAGCTGGAGAAGGAAGTGCTGGTACTGCTGGAACAGTACCCCGGCATTTTAACCCAGGCGGCGCTTGAACTCAATCCTTCCGTGGTAGCCAACTATGTATTTAACCTGGCCAGGAGCTTTAATTCATTTTACGTGGTGCATTCTATTGGTAATGCTGAAACCGCTGTTAAAAAGAAACTGCGTTTACACTTAGCCGGTATGACGGCCAACGTATTAAAAAGCGGGATGCAATTATTGGGGATCCAGGTGCCGGAAAGGATGTAGCTATTGCGCATTAACACCAACAACCAGGTTGCCTGCAAGCATTCTCCTGCAGGTACGGAACATCAATAACCTATCAAAAACAGGTAAGGAAGGTGTTTATTAATGCAAGAACGCCCGGCTTTACATTTGAACCCTTCGGGTTCTTTGATTTTCAATTTTGTTAATTCTTTTATCCTTTATGCAGTAAATATTGATTCCTTCGGGATATGCTATATGGTTCTTTCGTTTTGTTGCTTCGTTTTTATAATCCCGAAGGGATTGCATGTTTATAGAATAATGGTGCCCGTATAGGTGCGACCCCAACGGGGTCGTATTAAAAATGACCTTGCCGTGCTAAAGAAATTTAAACCC
The DNA here is from genome assembly GCA_038330815.1 of Chitinophagales bacterium. GTDB lineage: Bacteria > Bacteroidota > Bacteroidia > Chitinophagales > Chitinophagaceae > Ferruginibacter. The sequence goes on from JBBQOJ010000584.1 coordinate 2,795, forward strand.
ATTACCTACCCCAACATCTTTTGCAGGCCCTC
>JBBQOJ010000585.1:0-2821 GCA_038330815.1 Chitinophagales bacterium
ACACCCTCAACTCACCGTAACTCCGTTGTTTTTAGACCGATTTAAAAAGGAAGCCCGTATTCTGGCCCAATTGCTTCACCCGAATATTGCCGTCATTTATAATTTTATTGAGCAGGGGGGCAATCATTTTATGGTGATGGAATACGTGGAAGGTACCAGCCTGGACGACCTGTTAAAAGTGTACCGCATGTTACCGGCGGAATTTGTTGTACCGTTATTTATCCAGGCATTGGAAGGATTGCAGCATGCGCATCGAAAAAATATATTTCACCGGGATATAAAACCGGCCAACCTGATGATCACCAGTGATGGTGTGCTGAAGCTGATGGACTTCGGCATTGCCAAAGTTTCGGGAGAACAAAAAATGACGCAGGTAAATAAAATTGTTGGTACCATCGAATTTATGGCGCCTGAATTAATTGAAGGAAAAGACGCTTCTGCCCTTTCGGATATTTATGCCATGGGCGTAACCATGTATGAATTGGTGTCGGGGAAAATCCCGTTTGCCGGGGATACGGATTTCAATATCATGCAGTCCATATTAAAAAACAAGGCAACGGCACTGTTGAAACTGAACCCTTCCGTTCCAAAAGCACTGAATGACATCATCTTAAAAGCAATGGAAAAGCAACCGGCTAACCGCTATCCTACGGCGATGGCCTTTCAACAGGCATTGCAAACCGCCTTTCCCCAATACCGGCAACTTGACCCGAAGGTGTTACAAAAAGCGCAACAAACGGTACAGGCCACCCGGTTGATGGAGCTGCCGGTGGAAAACAATGCAGCTGGTGGAGATGATTCATCAACGGAGGACACCAACACTTCAACAACAGCCGTGTTCATTGACCGGTGGAAAAAAAATATCCAAAACAACAAAAAGGTGTTGCTGGCGGCCCTGGGCTTGCTGATACTCGGATTTTCACTTTTCGCTGTGTTGAAACCTGCTGCTACCGGCGATATTGCGGTGAATGATTCCGCTACGACTACAACCACTACTACCACCCAACCCACTATTGAAAAAAACGCCCTCAATACCGGTGGCATCGCTTCCACCCCGGTGGAACAGCTACCCCTACCCGTTAACGATAGTCGCTTAACCGTACCTGAAGAAGTGCAGCGGGTAACCCCACCCACCGCCGGCAAGGAAAAGGAGGTAAAAGAAGTTAAAAAAAAACAGGGCGCCCCGGTTACCATCAACGAGGTAAAGGAGAAGGAACCATCGCCAGCTCCTCCTGAACCCATTGAAAGTAAAGACATCACCATCAACTCACCGATACCGATTACTTTGCTACTGGCAGCCATGCCCGATTTGAACCAAAAGAAAAAGGAAACACAGGCCATTAGTTTAACAGTAACCAGCCCGGTATATTACCAGGGAGTTATGATTGTACGACAGGGGGCCATCGCTAAAGGTAGTATCACTATTGGCAGAAAAAGAACAGATATTACCATTACCCAGGTGGAAGCAGTTAACGGAGCGAAGTTGCAACTAAAATCAGCCAGTGAGCACGGCCGCCGGGAAGACATCGAAGACAACCGTGCATTTAAAGCCTTTATTCAGCCGGGAAATAAGCTATCGTTGTAATAAGAGAAAACGACTTTTACACCAACTCCCTGTCGGTGTAAAAGCCGCCAGGCGCCGGGGAAATACCCATTTTTTTTGTCGAATAGCTATTCTTTGCGGTTAATTATTTTTCATCAATTAACCGACCTGCCAGGCAGCCCCAATACGGCTGTTTTATTCTTCGTAGCAGCCTTGCCCTTTTTTTTACGGGAGGAAAGGGTTCGGTGTTTTAAATGGCCATGCTTGTGTTTGCGGGGCTTTAAGTGTTTGCGCTTTTTTTGATGCTGCTCGGTATCCGGCAAGTTGGGTACTTCGGCTGCATAACTGCCAGGTAACCAAAAGGCGAACATTACTAATATCCAGGCTATCTTTTTCATTTAGGTGTAATTGATTGGGTTAACGGAGCACCTATTATCATAAAGGGGAATTGGTTGTCCTGCTAAAGAAATGCCTGAAACCCCCTTTTACTATTGGGCAATCATCCTGGTTAAAATGCTGCTTCCCCCTTGAAAAATAACCCGAAAGTATAACCGTAAAATAAAAGCAGGTACAGCCCTGCATCTGCATCTTTCCATATAGGCGGCAAGACTGCCTTTACTTTAAAGAATGGTCGTCATTACATCGTTGCAGACGGGGAGCTTAATTTGACTGTACCCTAAAATTACCACCCGTGTTATTCGGATGGAGAAGAGCGCAGTATATCCGAAAAACCTACCATGAATACAGGCAGGTAACGACCCATTGTACAAAAAAACCGGCGATAAACACTTACCACTTTTCCCTGCATTTTTACCGCTACACAGGAAGAATCGTTACAAAATACCAGGTATACTTAAAACAATTTAACCCGCAGATTATGTTTATTAAAATATCCATTGCTGGTACTACCCATCGTTACTTTATGACCCTGCTGATAGCTTCGCTCCTGTTGCCGTCAGCGACTGCGCAGTATTCCATAAGCGGCATTGTTTTGCAACATCAGCAACAAAAAAAGGGAAACCATCCAGGGAATCGCCATGAGCCAGCCCGGTCAATTATGGCTGGCTACTTCAGAAGGGCTTGCAGCGATCAACCTGGGCGCTCATCCAACCAGGGTATTCAACAACACGGCGTATGCAATTCAATACGGGGCCCGATCTGTACATAAATTAAAAGGCCGCGATTCATTGCTGTATAGCTATGGAAAGGGGATCATCCATTTCGATTTAACCAGTAATAGATTTAAACCTCTTCATTTCCAGGAGGCCAGGCTACCCA
>JBBQOJ010000586.1:0-2802 GCA_038330815.1 Chitinophagales bacterium
CATCGGTGTTAAATCAACCCTGGTACTCATCTTTTTCGACTTCTTTACGCCAGGTCCTTTTTTATGTCCGCCGCCGGACGACGTATCCATTTCTGCCATATCGATAATTTTAAGGCCTATTCAGGCCAGTGAACATAATTGTTACTCCTCGGCAGCAGTTGCCGAAGGCTGGTTGGCTAATTCAGAATTCAATGGCGCTCCTTCCGGGTTTGTTACAATTTTGAATTTAAAAATGTCATTCCGCTTAAAGGCGTCCTTGATAAACTTGAAAGAAGGATACTTGGATTCGTTATCCCCCTTTACCAGTAAATTCAGGTTCTCCATGTTTTCACCAGCATAAGAACGTACAACGGCACCAATCCAATCCGTTAATTCATTGTTGAGGCTATCTCCAATGGGAATACCATCCATGCGTTTGGGTTCCATCGGTTCTGCCAGTTGCAGCATCCCTTTCATTTTATTAAAAGGCATGCCGAAAAACTCCATTTTCCTTAATTTGGTCAACTCAGCAGGTGACAACCCGAGGGCCTTGGTAGTATTAATGTCTTCCAGGATCGCTTCTTTTTTTGCTTTATCACCCAACATCAAATACACTTTTCCCTCCTTGGTAAGCGTTACAAGAATTGCTTCTTCCTTGGCTATTTTAGTGGCTACCGAAGTTGGCGTAACTACAGCCACGGCTTCGGGGGGTTTTGTTTTTGTTGCAAGAATAAAGAAAGACAATAATAAGAATGCCACGTCACACATTGCGGTCATATCAACAACAGTGCTCTTCCTGGGTAATTTAACTTTTGGCATTGTTCAAAAATTTTAGCGTTTACTTTTAGATGCAAATGACTGTAATTTCCATACAATTATTTGTACAGGGAAGCAAAACTTTGCGTTAACGTAAAACCAGATTCATCGATACCATAAGTAATGCCATCAATCCTGGTAGTAAATACGTTATAGAAAATGATCGCCAGTGCTGATGTACCGATACCAAGGGCGGTATTGTAAAGGGCCTCAGAGATACCAACAGATAACTGTGTTGCAGCAGCACCACCACCTGAATCTTCACCCAAGGCAGAGAACGCCTTGATCATTCCAATTACCGTTCCCAACAGTCCGATCAAAGTTGCTACTGAAGCCAGGGTGGATAAGAATACCAGGTTTTTTTCAAGCATCGGCAATTCCAATGAAGTAGCTTCTTCCACTTCTTTTTGAATAGCCATTACTTTTTGATCTGTTGCCAGTTCCGAATTGTTGATCATGTCTTTGTAACGGTGTAAACCAGCTTTCATTACGTTACCAACAGATCCTTTTTGTTTATCGCATTCTGCCAATGCGGCATCCACGTTTTTATTGGCAAGATGGTATTGCACTTTTCTTACGAAATCTGCATTGCTTCCGGTACCTGTAGCTTTTGAAATAGTCAGCATCCTTTCAATTACAAAAGTGATTACAGTCAATAAACATCCAATTAACACAGGAACAATAATACCACCCAGGTACATCTTATTCAATGCGCTTTTCGGACCGTCATGGGAGGGCCAGAATGCACCGCTACCTGGCTTGCTAAATCCTGATGGGTCGCCAAGAATAAACCTCCAGAATACATATCCTACAAGTATACAAACCAGGGGAGCAATCCAGGAAATAGCGTTACTGGATTTTTTAACTTGTACTGATGTAGAGGGTTTTACATTTGCAGTTGATTTTGTTTCTGCCATAACGTTCGATTTTTAGTGTGTTTAAGTGAATTGCGGTTTGATAATATGTGTTTCGTAGTACAATGCTAAGGAAAAAATATTGCTGCAAGCAAAAAAATTCTAGATTTTTTTTCGTGATGCACAAGTTAATAAATAAAATGAAAGTAACAACTGTGCTTAATTAAAAAAATGGCCGTTCAAAACCAGGCTATGGTATTATATCATATAGCCGTTGATGGTATTCCTGCACTCGCCGGGCACCTGCTTACTCATAGCGCAAGGCCACGATGGGGTCTAACTTTGCTGCCTTGTATGCCGGGTAAAGACCGGCTAACAACCCAACCAAAGAGCATACCAGCACACCAATGATGATCCATAACCAGGGTATTACAAAACCTGTTTTTAGCAATACCGCTACGATATTGCCAAACAATATCCCGGAAATAATACCCACCAATGCGCCCATCAGGCTAATCAGCACCGATTCCCATAAAAATTGCGCCCTCACTTCTGCTGCCTTTCCACCCAATGATTTAATCAGTCCAATCTCCTTAGTGCGCTCGTTTACCGCCACCAGCATAATATTCATCAGCCCAATGGCGGCACCGATCAGCGTTATCAAGGCGATGGCCAGGGTGGCATATTTTAAAAAACCCAGGTTTTTCATCAACGATTGCGCGATACTGTCACTTTTATCAATAAAAAAATTATCATCCTCTTTAACATCCAGTTTCCGTACGGGCCGGAAAGCGCCCTTGGCTTCACCAATAGCTACCTCCATCATTTTTAGATCGGGTACCATCACCGCAATGTTATAGGATTTATTTTCAGCTCCATAAACCCTGCGGATATTATTGTAGGTGGTAATCACTACCTTATCGGCGTTCATAAAGGCGCTGCTACCTTTGTCTTTTAATATCCCTATTACACGGTATTTATTACCTGCCACACTAATCACTTTGTCAATTGCACGACTGGTGTTTTCACCAAATAATTTTACTGCAATTACATTGCCGATTACACAAACATTGCTTGCGGCAGCTACATCCGTTTCACTAAAATCCCTGCCAAATGCCAGTTCGTAGCCATTTAATTGTAAATAGTTTTCATC
>JBBQOJ010000587.1:0-2794 GCA_038330815.1 Chitinophagales bacterium
TACAAATAGCCATGATGATCAATGGCAAGGTTGAAGGAAATCCTGATGCCTCGGTAGCGTCGTTTGGAAAAATTGAAGAGGCCGTTAGTGGTCAACTGGCCTTCCTCGCCAATCCGAAATACGAAGAACACCTATATAGCACCCAGGCCTCGGTAATTATTATTAACGAAACACAGGAGCTAAAGCATGCTATCAATGCTACACTGATCAGGGTACCCGATGCCTACACGGCTTTTGCCACCCTTTTAGAAAAATACCAGCAAATTCAAACACAGCAATTAAACGGCATTCAGCAACCGGTGTATATTGATGCCACTTCCCGGCTTGGAGAGCAGGTATTTATTGGTGCGTTTAGTTATATCGGCGAACATGTTATTATTGGTAAGGGCGCTAAAATTTTCCCCAACGCCTATATCGGCAACTACGTCATTATCGGGGAAAATACCATTATTCATCCAGGGGTTAAAATTTACCACGATTGTTTAATTGGCAATAATGTGGTAATTCATTCGGGTACGGTGATAGGGGGAGATGGGTTTGGCTTTGCACCCCAGGCTGATGGCTCTTTTAAAAAAGTGCCTCAAATTGGCAACGTGGTGATTGAGGATGATGTAGAAATTGGCGCCAACACCACCATCGATCGGGGTACCATGGGCAGCACCCTGATAAAAGCGGGGGCCAAATTAGATAACCTGTTGCAGATTGCACACAATGTAGAAATTGGCAACAATTCAGTGATAGCGGCCCAGGCCGGCATCAGTGGCAGTACCAAGGTGGGCAATAATGTGATGATTGGTGGACAGGTAGGAATAGTTGGCCACCTGTCGATTGCAGATGGAAGCAAAATTAATGCACAGAGCGGGGTAAGCAAATCCATCAAAACACCCAATACCGCTGTTACCGGTTCCCCGGCCTTTGATTATACTGCTGCCCTGAGAAGCCAGGCCCTTGCCCGAAAACTACCCGACCTTGAGAAAAGGCTGAAAGAACTGGAAGAACTGGTGAAAGAAATCCGGGAACGGGTATCCTAAGCATTTACCTGCAGGCGCTGCCAGGTAAACTAAATGAATGTTAGCCCGCAATGCCTCGTCGCTTCCAAGGCATTGCGGAGTGCTCACTGCTATTGGGTGAATTCAACCCTTATGTAAGGATCATTTGCATTACCTCTTCCGTCATCTTCGTTTTCAAAAGCAAAAAATAAATAGGCCATACCCTGCAGTATCTCCCGTAAATAAATGAGTCATCAAATTACACAAGCTACCTATCTCCAGGTGAAGTGTTGGCTGCAGGGTAAGTTTTGATACAAATGGTTTGCGCATCTATTTTTAAATATCTTTGCCAAAATTTTGAAAAAAAGCATGGACGCAAATTTCAACCCAGATAAGCAGCATACATTGGTAAAAGAAGTTAGTATCTCCGGTACCGGTTTACACACGGGCATCGCCGTTGAAATGACTTTAAAACCCGCAAAACCCGGTTTTGGATTCCAGTTTCAACGGGTGGATCTACCAGGTATGCCTGTTATAAAAGCGGATTGCGACCTGGTAACCGACACGTCGCGGGGTACCACCCTCGAACTGGGAGATACCAAAGTAAGTACAGTAGAGCACATTCTTGCTGCCCTGGTAGGAATGGGGATCGATAATTGCCTGATTGCATTAACCGGTCCGGAAGTTCCAATTATTGACGGCAGCAGCGAGCCCTTTGTTACCATCATTGAATCAGCGGGTGTGGAAGAACAGGAGGCTGTTAAAATATGGTACACCCTCGATTCCAATATCGCTTACTACGATGATGAAAAGCGGGTAGAAATTACCGCCATTCCTTCCTCCAATTATAAAATTACCACGCTGATTGATTTTAATTCGCCGGTATTGGGTACCCAGCACGCAAGTATCACCCGCATGCAGGATTTTAAAACAGAAATCGCTCCCTGTCGCACTTTCTGCTTCCTGCACGAACTACAGGCCCTGCTCGACAACAACCTGATAAAAGGAGGTGATATTAATAATGCGATCGTGGTGGTGGATAAGCCCCTTTCAAACGACGAGATGAATAAACTGGCGGTGGCCTTTGGGAAAGAAAAAATGGAAGTTAAAAGTGAAGGATACCTCAATAACCTGGAGTTGCATTTTCCTAACGAACCAGCAAGGCATAAATTACTGGATGTGGTGGGCGACCTTGCGCTGGTTGGATACGCCATCAAGGGCCATATTATCGCCAACCGGCCGGGTCATAGCAGTAATGTTGCTTTTGCCAAAAAAATTAAGCAATATATCAAAAAAAATAAGCATACCCGTGAGGTACCAGTATATGATCCTAACCTGCCGGCAGTTTATACCTTACAACAAATTGAAGCTACCTTACCACATCGTTACCCATTTTTGCTGGTTGATAAAATAATTGCTTTAACGGGCAAGCAAATTGTAGGGGTTAAAAATGTAACGTTTAACGAATTCTTTTTCCAGGGCCATTTTCCTGGAAACCCTGTAATGCCGGGTGTGTTACAAATAGAAGCACTGGCCCAAACAGGGGGGATTCTTTGTATCAATGCCATGCCGGAAGGGCAATATGACACCTATTTTATAAAAATTGAAAACTGTAAATTCAAACAAAAAGTAGTGCCGGGAGATACCATGCTGTTAAAAATGGAATTGATTGAACCGATTCGCCGTGGAATTTGTGTAATGCGGGGCAGCGTATATGTGGGAACAAAACTCTGTACCGAGGGAGATTTAACTGCCCAGCTGGTAAAACGCACATAACAGCATTAAACACAACCAGTTGGTTGTTG
>JBBQOJ010000588.1:0-2792 GCA_038330815.1 Chitinophagales bacterium
ATTACATCAGAAACAATTTCTTCTGCCACTTCCCTGGAACGGGTAATAGAGAAAGAGAAACTTTTGAGGGGAATAAAAAAATGAAAAAATAATTTTTTATAAGCTACTTCATCTTCATAATCAGCAATGCGCTGCTGCAGTTCGCGTATAGCAGTTATGTTATAAAACATTTCTTCATCCATAGCAGTTGTAATCGTAAAATAAAAGTAGATAAAATTTTACAACAATGGCATTAAAAAAAAACTGGGTAAATATCAAAAATGAACCTTTCTTCCCAGCATCGTCCACAAGCTTAAGCATTGCCGGGGACGTTGCGTGTACCAGGATTACTCTTTGCTTTTATAGATTCACTGCTTCTATCTCCAAAAAAGTTGGTAACAGGATAAATGACTTGTACTCCTCCAAAAAAACGATTCGTTTATCTACAACATCTCGCTACGTAGTGCGCAACATCCCTGGCCAACACATAAGGCTGCGGAGGACGTTGCTGTGAAGGGAATGCCACTGCCAACGCGATTTCAAAAACTAATTGTAAATTCACGGCACTTTACCAGTTGGTGGCGATCGGTATAATTGTTTCATACACCCGTAGTTTTATGGATAAGTAAAAGGGCAGCTAAATACTGCCTTACCCGCTGCACCAACCCCATTTGTTAACCCTTACGGATATACGCTTTGCCAATACCAACAACTGGCAGGCTGATCCCTTAAATAATACCAATGAACCGTAATTTACTGCAGGCAATTCTTCAACGTAAAGTACAGGCAGAGCATACAGGTAACCACCCGCTTTCGAAGTACGAAATGGCTAAGAAATTCCGGGTATTAAAAATCAGGATCAGGCAGCTGGCAGTGGATATATTTTTGATAGGGCTGGGGGTCTTATCTGCAGGTTTTGGTTTACGCGGTTTTTTGTTGCCCAATGAGTTTATTGACGGCGGGGCGGTGGGAATATCGTTATTGCTGGCCAAAGTATTTGGTATCTCGCTCTCTATCCTACTGGTGGTGGTAAACATCCCCTTTATCATATTGGGTTATTGGTCGATTAGCAAGGAATTTGCTTTTAAAACCGCTGCAGGGATTGCGGCACTTGCCCTGATGGTGGCTTTCTTCCCCTATCCCCAAATAACCGCCGACAAACTACTGGTGGCCGTATTCGGTGGCTTTTTTTTAGGGAGTGGTATTGGCCTGGCAGTAAGGGGTGGCGGGGTAATTGACGGAACGGAAGTATTGGCGATTAACCTTAGTCGTAAGGTTGGCTTAACCATTGGCGACATCATCCTTATATTAAACATCATCATTTTTTCCTTTGCCGCCTGGTTGCTTTCCATTGAAACGGCCCTCTATTCCATCCTTACCTACCTGTCGGCTTCCAAAACAGTTGATTTTATTATAGAAGGCATTGAAGAATATACCGGCATCACCATTATTTCGGTGAAGTATGATGAGATAAAAACGATGATCATTGACAAAATGGGACGAGGGCTTACCATTTATAAGGGCGAAAGAGGATTTGGGAAAAGCGGCCACCGTAACAACGAGATAAAGATTATTTACACCGTACTCACGCGGTTGGAAGTTAGTAAATTAAAAACCGAGATTGAAAAAATTGACCCGGATGCTTTTGTAATTATGAATAGTATTAAAGACACCAAGGGGGGCATGATAAAGAAGCGGCCCTTAAAATAATTCCTAAACCGGCCGCTGCGGCCCTACGGTGGCAGGCAGCCATTATTCCGGGATGGTTGTTTCCAACACCGGGCGCTAACCTGTACCGGATCTTCGCACCACAACGTTTATACTATCCCACCCCTGCATTCAATCTTTTAATTACTCCACCTCCAGCAACTTTATGGAAATAAGATGTGGTGCCACTTCATCTCCGCCGAAATAGGGGTATTGCAGGTAACCGTCGGCGATAGTGGAGGTAACTGCCCTTGGCAGGATGACCTTTTGCTCATTCACCCAAAAATGGTATTCGTTGCCGGCAATGCCAATGGCCAGCGAGACCGGCTGGCCGATTTCAACGGTAGCTATTTCGAGGTAATGACGTGCACCGGCGGCATAAGCGTAAGCATATAAGCGCAGGGCATTCCCGCGCCAGTTCCACCCAATCCGGGCGCTGTTTAGGTGATTGTTGATTCCTTCGGTGAACCCGTAAAGTTTGTTAATATCGCCCTGGTTACCGGGGTTTACTGTTTGGTATACAGCGCTGCTGTCAAATAAAACTTTACAACGGCGTTGGGTACCGGTAAAAAGGGTACTGGTGCTTCGGTCACAATAATGGTCGCCCTTTGCAATGCGATAGGTAACATAGCCCTTCGCTACGGTATCTATGGAAGTAACCCCAGGTGTTGTAGATAATATTACGGCGTCTTTGGCACATCCTGCCAACATAGCGCAGAGGAGCAGGGCAATAATATTTTTCATGTGATGGATATTAGGATACGGTAATAGGTTTTAAATTGGCAAGCCGGGCTGATGATAATAAATGTCGCCAACAGGATTGTAAGCCGGTGTAAAATTAGGCACAGCAATAAGAAGGGAGGGTAGAAAAAGTGGTGCTTTGCTGTCAAAAGATGGCGACAGCCGGTGCCGCTGAAAAAGTCAACGGCAGCTGTTACCGTTTGCGAATCTTATGAGATGCAATTAAAGCGGCAGCAATTACTAAAACACCCATTCCTTATCCGGAAATGGGTGTTAGTAATCAATTAAAAAGCTGTTTACAAATCTGTAATTGGTTTATATTTTGGCACCAGTGATTTCATTACCGCCCCGGCAATCAGGTAGGC
>JBBQOJ010000589.1:0-2789 GCA_038330815.1 Chitinophagales bacterium
AGGTTATCGGGCATGGCTGTTCCGGCTTTTGTCTTTCTTCAACAATGCAGCAATGGCGATCAGTATCCATACGATGTTTACCGCCATACTTGGGTAAGCTTTATGCACAAATGTATTGATGGTAAAAAAGATACCACCTACCAGGTTACTAAGGATATAGGCCACGGAAGTACTTTTCACCCTGCCATTAATATTTAGGAAATATGCGCCCACTATCAGCACTGATCCCATCCAACCCATCACTTCAACTATATTCATTCAATTGTTGCGGTTTTTTAAATACGCTGAGCTTATTTGTATGCGTTGCCGGCAAATGTTACCCAATGGCCTGGTCAAGGTCGTTCACCAGGTCTTGTGCAGCTTCAATGCCTACACTTAACCTGATCAATCCGTCTGACAGTCCATTTTTTATCCTTTCTTCCCTAGGGATGGAGGCATGCGTCATGGAAGCGGGATGATTGATGAGCGATTCTACCCCGCCGAGGCTTTCCGCAAGGGCGAATATTTTGGTGGAAGAAAGCACGGCATTGGCCGCTTCGATGCGGTCGTCTTTCAGGGTAAAACTGATCATACCTCCAAAATCACGCATCTGTTTATTTGCTACAGCATAGCCGATATTGTCTTCAAAACCGGGCCAGTACACGTTAGCCACTTTTGGATGATTGCGTAAATGATGTGCTATCACGGCGCCATTTTCACAATGCCGCTGCATACGGACATGCAGGGTTTTTATGCCCCGAAGTACCAGGAAGCAATCCATCGGACCGGGCACGGCACCGCAACTTTTTTGTATAAAATAGAGCTGCTCCCGAAGGGCAGGGTCATTCATTATTAAAGCACCCTGTATTACATCACTATGCCCTCCCAGGTACTTGGTGGCAGAGTGCATCACAATATCTGCGCCGTCGTCTAAGGGATTTTGAAGGTAGGGAGAAGCAAAGGTGTTGTCAACACACAGCAGGGCTCCGGCCGTTTTGGCAACACCGGCAACCGCCCTGATATCGGTGATATTCATCAACGGGTTGGTAGGTGTTTCAATCCAAATGAGTTTGGTACGGGGCGTAACGGCTGCAGCTACATTGGCAACATGGGTAGTGTCTACATATATAAATTTAATCCCGAACTTTTCAAACACTTTTGTAAACAACCGGTAGGTACCGCCATACATGTCATTGGCTGCAATTACTTCATCACCGGGTGCTAATAATTTGATCACCGCATCGGTGGCTGCCACACCACTGCTAAAAGCCAGGCCATACCGCCCATTTTCAATCACCGCCAAAGCATCTTCCAAAGCCTTGCGGGTAGGGTTCTGGCTTCTCGCATATTCGTAGCCCTTGTGTTGCCCGGGTGCCGTTTGCACGTAGGTAGACGTTTGGTAAATGGGCGTCATAATTGCCCCGGTAGAAGGATCAGGTTCCGCGCCGGCATGAATAATTTTTGTGGCTAATTGCAGGGGGGTATCCAAAGGAGAAGCTGTTTTATCGTTTGTGGCCATGTGATAATTTTAAAAGTTGAAATAACGGGTGCAAGGTAAAACCAATTTTGGTAATATCGTGGACTTCAGGGTTGGCCTGCGGGGTGATCCTTTTTCAACCCGACTTAAGTATATGAATGTAGATTTTAATAATTGGTTGATAGAATGCTATAATTATTGTCTTTGCGAACAGCGGCAATAGCAACACGATAATTTCCTGGTAATAGTTAAGATGATTACCCGCGGCTACCGTTACTACAGCATGTGAGCGGCACAAAGGTAGCGCCAGTCAAAATTGTCGCGGTCGTGTGCCGGCAGGGAGATGATTTTTTTATCTAAAACGGAAGGTTTTAGCACCCGGTTATTCACCAGTTTTCTTTTTGACTCATGTACCAACTCCCGCAAATGATCGTTTTCCATCCAGGCTTGCTGTGGAGGTTCGTATCCTGTTTTATCATTGCGCCAAACGATTTCATCAGGCAATTTTGTCTTCATGGCGGAGCGTAACAACCATTTTGTCCAGCCGTCGTGAATTTTAAATTGGGCAGGTAGCGAAAAGATAAAGGCTACCAGTTCGTGGCCCAAAAAAGGCAACCGCACTTCGCGGCCATGCGCCATACTGTTCCGGTCGGCAAATCGTAATAGTTCCTCCAGCCCCAGCGTGCAGGTATTAAAATAAAGAATATCATTCAATTTTGTTATGATGGGCTTATGGATGCCTTCCCACTCCCTTCCACGAATTCCGATAAAAAAATCCGGGTGGATATCCGGCTGGCGGGCCAGTTTCCGGTATTCATTTTTTTCCAGTTGAAGGGAAGCGTGGGTGGGTAAAAAAGCTGCCAATATGTTTTTGGCGCCCCAGGCAAAAGGGATGTTTTTTTTACGGAAATAATTTTTTTCTTTTAATGCAGTGACAATATTATTCCTGTTGACCAGTTGCTGCAGGTACCAATGAATGTGATGATAGTAGCCGGCCTGTGTTTCATCTGCCCCCTGCCCATCCAGTATTACCTTTACCTGCTGGTTTTTGGCAAGTTCAAAAACCTTGTACTGGGCATAAATACTGGAAGAGCCAAAGGGTTCTTCCTGGTGATAACATAGCATTGGAAAATCTTTCACCAGGTCTTCCGCACTGGGTAGTACCTGTTGATTTTGCAGCCGGAATTTTTTAACCACGGTATTTATATAACCGGATTCATCTTTGGCAAATCCTGGAAAAACCGCCGAAAAAGTCTGTAACCGGCTATCGCCTTTTTTCAATTGGGTAATGGTCGCCGCAATTGCCGAACTATCAATACCCCCGCTAAGGCTG
>JBBQOJ010000590.1:0-2780 GCA_038330815.1 Chitinophagales bacterium
GGCAGTTTTTTTCATGCCCGGTAAATCCGGTTTTTTTCAACATGTATGGCTTTGAAAAGGGGTGTAACACTATCTCCACTGTTTTGAATTAATAAAATAGTAATGTAAAAATCCTGCTTTAAACAGCTCCTCCTGTTTATGCATTGCGTTGCTTTTCAACAATACCCATTTCTTTTTCATTGAATGGCTTGCCGGTTCATACCCAATGTAGTATTCTTCCTACAAATTAAGATCAGGAGGTACTACAATGTAATGCTCAAAGCGCCTATGCTGATTGCCGTTATTTACTATTTACTTTGTACGTTGGCATAAATCATTAGCATGGGTTATCAACAACTTACAGAGTACCTCCTTTAAACCAACCACCATTGAAAATTACAATGTTTGATTGCGTGACAACAGCGTGCCTCCCGTTTATGAAAGCGTAGGTTATCATCCAGTAAGAATGAAGAATTGACAAAAGTAATTACCAAACTAACCGATGTATTAAATGACATATTTAAAAAAACCAGCGATGGCCCTATAATGATTGACCGAAACAGTTATAAACCTTTGTAAATAAAAAAGTTGCTAACGGGCACCGGCGCCGGCCTCACCGTTTGTATAGAAAAATAGAAATTTCAATGGCAATCCGGCTGCAATCTATAAAGGTATAAGAAACAAATTTTATTTTACATTACCTAAAACCTGGTAGATGTTTACAGCAATCAGCAGTTTTGAAATAGCCAACGGAATGGAAAACGAAGTAAAGGATACTTTCAAAAACCGGCCCAAACTGGTAGAAAACTTTGAGGGTTTCATTCGCATGGACGTATTGAACCCCGCACAAAATCCTGCACAGGTATGGTTGCTTACCCAATGGAAGGATAAAAAAAGTTTTACTGAATGGCACCACAATCACCTGAAACAGTCCCATGGTGGCATACCCAAAGGATTAAAACTGGTGCCCCATAGTTTTAGCCTTCGTTTTTTTGACCATATTACTTCTTAAACCAGTATCATGCAAAACAATAGCGCCATTTACGAATTGATCAATGAAAAAAAAATGATGCTGGCGCAGGAGATCACCGGTTTGCAATTTCAACAATATCCCGAACTTGAAATAAAGTATGGTAAAGCAGGTAAAGATAAATGCCTGGAAGATGCGCAATACCACCTTACCTACCTCGCAGAATCGATACGGGCCAATAGTAAGCCAATATTTACTGCCTATATCGAATGGGCGAAAACCATGCTTGAAGCAAGGGAAATACCCTTCCAGGACTTGATAAATAACCTGGGATTGATGGAATTGGTTTGCCGGCGAATACTGCCTCCACAACATTCTGCCATCGTAACTGAATACATTCAGCTGGTGTTGATGCCCTCCGAAAGCATTGAGCCAACGCCTTCTACTTTTTTAACGGCTATTAATCCATTGCTGCAGGAAGCAACCACCTATTTATCCTTATTACTGGAAGGAAACAGGAGCGAGGCCCAGGCATTGGTTTCAGGCCTGGTACAAAATGGCCAGCCGGTTGCCGCCATATACGAACATATTTTCCAGCCCAGCCAGTACGAAGTTGGACGGCTATGGCAAACCAATCAAATAACAGTGGCACATGAACATTACTGTACGGCTGCCACACAACTGATTATGGCCACGCTGTATCCATACATTTTTAAAACAGAAAAAAACGGTTGTAAAATGTTGGCCTGCACGGTATCAGGCGACTTACACGAAATGGGCATCCGGATGGTGGCTGATTATTTTGAACTGGATGGTTGGGATACGTATTATATGGGCGCCAGTATGCCCGAAGCAAATATTTTAACCGCCATCATGGAACAAAAGGCGCAGCTGCTGGCTATTTCTGCTACTATGCCATTTCATATAAGTAAGGTGGAAGCCATCATTAAAAAAGTAAGAAGCAGGGTTGAAAACAACCGGGTAAAAATTATTGTGGGCGGCTACCCGTTTGCCCTGGAGCCTGATTTGTGGAAGCGTACTGGCGCTGACGGGTATGCCGTAAATGCCAGGGAAGCCATTGCACTGGCCAATAAATTAATTAACCTGAATTAAAAATGAAGCGATAGGAATGAATTACGACGATACCTTAGACCATTCCAAATATGATAGCTACCGGATATTGCAACAGCAGGTGGTAGTGGACACCGACCACGTACCAGCCTCGGGCGGCATACCCGCCGACCGAAATCAAATTCACCCGCCTGCAATCCCAACCAATAGAATGCAAAGCGCTTTTAGTGGCAATGATGAAGCCATTTTAAATGATATGACCCAGCTTAATAACGAACTGGTAAATACCCAAAGGTTATTGGTAAAACAAAATGATGAAATAACAAAATTAAATAAGGAATTAAACGCTGTAAATGCCGATTTGAAACTGTTTACCCATGTGGCATCGCACGACCTTAAAGAGCCCATCAGGATGGTGACTGGCTTTATGGGCCTGATAAAAACCACCTATGGGCCATCGCTTGATAAAAAAGCCAATTCTTATATCGACTTTGCGCTGGATGGTGGAATGCGGATGGAGCGAATGATTACAGATTTACTGGAACTTACCCATATTGCCCGGAACCTGCACCAAAAAGAAATGGCCGACATGAACTTGTTGCTGGATGATGCCATTCAAAACGTCAGTACCCTGGTTGCTGAAACTGCTGCCAGGATAGATATTACCACTCCCTTGCCCGTGTTACCGGTATATAAATCCAGCATAAGCCGCCTGTTTCAAAACCTGCTGAGCAATGCCATTAAATTTAGGAAAGAAGAC
>JBBQOJ010000591.1:0-2775 GCA_038330815.1 Chitinophagales bacterium
AAACAAAAATAATTCACCCGCTTCACACAACTTTACAATGATATTTTTAAAACAAATTAGTTTTGATTTGCCCCTGCATAATCCTGTCATCATTTTTTCGCTGGTATTATTTATTATTCTTTTCGCCCCGATTTTATTCAATAAAATAAAAGTACCACACATCATAGGATTGATATTGGCTGGCGTAATTGTAGGACCCTATGGGTTAAACCTGCTTAGAAGAGACAGCAGTATATTATTGTTTGGTACGGTAGGGTTGTTGTACATTATTTTTTTGGCAGGGCTTGAAATGGACCTGACCGAATTCAAGAAAAACCGGAAAAAAATCCTTGTATTCGGTATCACTACTTTTTTATTGCCTTTAATAGTGGGCAGCCTGGCCAGTTATTATTTACTGGGGTATAGTTACCTGTCGTCGTTGTTGCTGGCCAGTATGTTTTCAACGCATACCCTTATTGCTTACCCGATTGCCAGTAAGTATGGGGTGGTTAAAAACAAGGCGGTGGCACTTGCCGTGGGAGGAACCATGATTACAGATGTACTGGCCTTGTTAATTCTGGCCATCGTGTCAGGAATGTCGAAAGAGGATATGGCTTCTTCGTTTTGGGTTACGCTGGGGGTTTCCACCATCCTGTTTGTATTGACGGTATTCCTGGGTTTTCCATTGATTATCCGTTGGTTTTTTAAACGGTTTAATGATGCAGTGTCACAATACATTTTTGTGTTGGCCATTGTTTTTTTGGCCGCCTTTCTTGCAGAGGCAGCCGGTTTGGAAGCAATTATCGGTGCTTTTTTTTCCGGCCTTGTTTTAAACCAGTTCATTCCCCATACTTCCCCGCTCATGAATCGGATTGAGTTTGTGGGTAATGCGCTCTTCATTCCATTTTTTCTTATAAGTGTAGGCATGCTGGTGGATGTTACCGTACTGGTAAAAGGATGGGGTGCATTGAAAGTGGCCGGAATTATTATCGTGGTAGCCATTGCCACCAAGTACCTGGCAGCAAAAATTACTGAAAAAGCCTTTAAATTATTACCCGTTGAAGGGGATATGATTTTTGGACTAAGCGCCTCTCATGCTGCTGCCACACTGGCCATCATCCTGGTGGGATATAATATTATCACCGGAGAAACCGCCGCCGGCGAACCCATACGATTGCTTAATGAGGATGTACTCAACGGAACGATATTACTCATCCTGGTTAGTTGCGGTATCAGCTCCTTTGTTGTTGACCGCGCTTCGCGTGGCCTGGCGCAATTGATGACGGAGGCGGAAACGGAAACTGCCCCGGAAGCAAAACAAAAAATATTGATTTCGCTGGCACGGCCGGATAGCGTAAATGAACTAATGGATATCGGGATGATGATGAAGGAGAAAAAAAGCCGCGTACCGATTTATGTACTTCATGTAATTGGCGACGACAATCACGAAAACAACATTGAAGAAATTGGAAAAAAAATGTTTGACAATGCTTTCAGGCAGGCAGTGGCAACTGAAAATACCATTCAGCCCATCACGCGATATGACACCAATATTGCGAATGGAATTATTTATGCATTTAAAGAGCATAACATTAGCGACCTCATCATTGGATTACATCAGCATGCCAAGGAGACTGATTTTTTAGGGGCTGTTACCAATTCTATTATCAATCGTATTTATGAAACCATCTACATTTATAATGGAGTACAACCGTTGAATACCTTAAAACGGATTGTAGTAGCCATCACCCCAAATGCAGAAAAGGAGCCAGGGTTTGCCCATTGGTTTGATAAGTTGGTTACGCTGGCAAAAGGTGCCAGTTTAACGATGGCCATGTATGGTACCGAGGAAACCATCGCTGAAATAAAAAATCTGCAGCACAAAAGCAATAAAATAATCCCGGTAACTTATACCAACTTTAGCCGGTGGGACGATTTTTTAATAGTGCGGTCATACCTAAAAAAGAATGATTTACTGGCGATCATCACCAGCCGTAGCAGCCAGCCTTCTTATCAACCCGCGCTTGAAAAACTCGCTTACTTTTTACTCAATTATTTTCCTGCAAGTTCGTATTTATTAATCTATCCCAAACAGGTAAACCCCGGAACACTCCCGGCTAAAGACGCCTTCACCGATACCATCGTGAAATCTGTAAACGAAACAGTGCTGGGCTTAAAAAAGCCGGTTAGTTTGCTAAGGAAACTGTTTAGAAGCCGGCGAAAGTAACACCGTAATACGGGTGATATTTTTTGGGCCGATAGCACCTGTTACAATTTGACCATACCACCGGAGCCTGCGGAACGATAAATGGCTTGTACAATATTTATATCGCGTAACCCTTCTTCCCCCGGCACCATCATGGGCTTGGCCAATTTAATCGACCTTGCATCATCATCCATTTGGGTAGCCTGTTGAAAGGGTACTTTGTATGGGAAACTGATCTTCCCGAGGGGGCTGGTGCCGTTTAATCCACCGTATGAAGAATAAGGCTTCATTTGTATCACTCCTTTTTCGCAGGTAATATCCAGGAAATTGATATTTTCCCCAAAGCTGGTTTTAATATCCGCGATTACGCCGCCAGGAAATTCAAGCTGGGCCGTAGTGGTTTCATCTAACCCATTTTTATATATCTCCGGCCGGGTAGTGGAAGTGGTGGCAGACAAAACAGCCAGGGGTTCCATGCCCGAACCTAAACTTGCCCCTTGTATGGCGTACACGACCATATCATAAAACACGCCACCTCAAATAACTCTATTTTGTTTCAAGTGATTTGTGAGGCTATCAGAATAGCCGGA
>JBBQOJ010000592.1:0-2771 GCA_038330815.1 Chitinophagales bacterium
TTCCTTTGCCTGGCCAAATACGTTGCACATACTAAAATTGGGATTGCTGCCAGTAACAGCCGATGCGCACATCCATCCACCTGAAGCTAAAATGAAACGAATGGAATCGGTTACTGGCTGGTTAAGATAAAGGGCGGTGGTAATGTATTCATACTGGTACGCTTCCCCACAATCGTTGGTGGCAATTTCGGTTGTATCTACTACACTTAATCTAAAAATGGATACTGTTCCTGCATTATCAAGAAATGACAATTGCGTTTTCCCTTTTAACGGTAGCCAGCTTTTTGTTGCGTCTAACCGCAAAGCACGTATGCTGCAGTTATCACATTGCAACGATGTAGTAAGGCAGTACAAGAAGAGCAGGCTGAAGGTAATGCGTTTACTTTTCATCGTTTTACTTAAAGTTGTGTTGTACCATCGCCAGGTTTAATTGCAGGCAAGTTTTATGAAGGCATCGGCATCACCTTGCACACCTGTGCGTTGAAGTCACTAAAACGAAAGTTCGGTAATTGAGTTCAATTCCTGCAGGTTTCTTTTTTCAGAAAATGGTATACACCTCCTTTCTATGTTGACTTTTTGGATGAATCAAAACCGTTGGCCCGGTAACATCCCTCTTTTTTACACGGCTATGCGAACTGGGAATTAAACAAAAAAACAGGGTCGTTATGGCTATACAATTCCGCCCACGGTAGGGCGATTGCCAGCATTGATAAATTGCTTACAAAAATTAAAAAGAACACCCCATTGATAGATGGAGTGATAATTCGAAATAATTCTGGCCGATTAAATAATCATTTAAACTGCAAACGAGGTTCCGCAACCACAGGTGTTGCTGGCATTGGGATTTTTAAAAGTAAAACCGCGGGAGTTCAGTCCGCCCTGCCAATCCACCTCCATCCCCATCAGGTAGATGCCATGCGATTTTTCCATGATGCAGGGAATGCTCTCCAGTTCAAAATGAAGGTCCTTCTCGGTAGGCACATCAAAACCCAGCACATAGGTCATGCCACTGCAGCCCCCGCCCTTCACCCCTACCCTCAACAGGTTTTGGGTGTCAAAGCCGTCCTCCTGCATCAAACGCTTTATCTCCTGTACCGCACTGGGGGTAAAAATTACCGGTGTTGAAATTACTGCTTCCATAGTCTCCTGATTTAGTGCAAAGGTAACCACAAATTAAAAGAGGCGACCAACTGCATTTTTCGAAAGAAGGAAAAAATTGGCCGGGCTTTGCCTTATTTTTGCAAAAAAAATATGTTATTATTTGAAGTTGGCTTCGTGGAATTGCAAGGCATTGCCACCGTGATCATCTTTGGCCTATTATTTTACCTGCTCACAGAACTGCGATCTATTCAGGCATCGCTGAAAACCGGGCAGCCTGGTGCACCTGCAGGTAATGGACAACTTGCGTTACAGGCGTATGAGCGCCTGAGTTTACTCACCGACCGCGTCAGCTTAAAGCACCTGGTTACCCGCATGCATACCCCAGGCCTTACGGTACGGGAACTGCAGGCCGGGATGGTGGAAACCATCCGGGCAGAGTTTGAACACAATATTACGCAACAGATGTATATCAAAGCTGAGGTGTGGAAAGCCATTACCAATATGAAGGACCAGAATATGTTTATCATCAACCAACTGGCCGCCGGTTTGCCACCCGAAGCCGACGGGTTGGATTTGAGTAAAAAGATACTTAGCTACAGTGATAACAACAATGCCGAGCTGGGACAAATGGTGCTGGACGCGATCCGGTATGAGGTAAAAAAACTGATTTAACCCCGGGGCCTTCCCTTTTTGGTCATCCCGGTCAGCTGCCTACAGTAGCACTGGAAGTTACCTGGAAGCGATGTTCATTGGTGCTAACAATTTCAACTAACCCGCCAAAGGCGATGCTCATATGGAAAAAAAAATTACCGATTCAGGAATCGACCTCAAAAAAGTATACACCCAGGCTGACCTGCCGGATGGACCGCCCCAGCTTCCCGGCGAATTTCCCTTTACCCGTGGCGTACAGCCGGATATGTACCGTGGTAAACTATGGACCATGCGGCAATATGCCGGCTTTAGTACGGCGGAAGAAAGCAACCGCCGATACCATTACCTGTTGGCCCAGGGCGTTAACGGGTTAAGCATCGCCTTTGACCTCCCCACGCAGATTGGCTACGACAGCGATCATGCCCTGGCAGAGGGGGAAGTGGGTAAGGTAGGTGTTGCCATCGATTCGCTGGAAGATATGGAAATGCTCTTTAAAGGCATCCGGCTGGAAGACATTACCACTTCCATGACCATTAATGCCACTGGGTATATTTTGCTGGCGTTCTATATTGCCCTGGCCAAAAAGCAGGGCGCCAACCTGCAACATATTTCAGGTACCATCCAGAATGATATATTGAAAGAATATGCCGCCCGGGGCACGTATATCTACCCGCCCAAACCCTCCATGCGCATCATCACCGATATTTTTGAGTGGTGTGCCACGGCACTCCCCAAATGGAATACCATTTCTATATCCGGCTACCATATCCGCGAAGCGGGCAGCACAGCAGTACAGGAAATTGCGTTTACACTTAGTAACGGGAAGGCCTACGTGAAAGCGGCAATGGAGAAAGGAATGGACATTAACGTGTTTGGCAAACGCCTCTCCTTCTTTTTTAATGCGCATAATCACCTGTTTGAAGAAGTGGCCAAATTCAGGGCCGCAAGAACCATGTGGGCCATCCTGATGAAGGAACTGGGTGCCACCGACCCAAAGGCGATGATGCTGCGTTTTCATA
>JBBQOJ010000593.1:0-2769 GCA_038330815.1 Chitinophagales bacterium
GAGGAGGAACAGGAAATAATTGAACGTGTATTTCATTTAGGGGATAGAAATATTACCTCCCTGATGACCCACCGCACCGAGATCGTATGGTTTGGGATGGAAGACAGGGTTAGCACCATCACCGATCAACACGAACAGATCAACTATTCCACTTACCCGGTTTGTGATAAAACGGTAGATGATATAAAGGGTATTATTTATATAAAGGATTTATTGAAAGCCCCTGCGGATACTATTTTAAAAGACCTGTTAAAGCCAGCTCTTTTTGTACCTGAGAATAACAGCGCTTACCAGGTTTTGGAAAAGATAAAACAAACCCAAATTCATAGTTGCTTTATCGTAAATGAGTATGGCACGCTCGAAGGCATGCTTACCCTGAATGACATATTGGAAGCCATTGTAGGTGATGTGCCACAAAGTGGCCAGGAAGAGTATGAGATTATTGAACGCGCCGATGGAAGCTATCTTGTAGATGCACAGATCACCTTTTATGATTTTTTGAGCTGGTTTGAAAAAACGGAATGGATGAATGAGGGGGACAATGAATTTGATACCATCGCGGGTTTCGTTTTACATGAGCTGGAGCGGATTCCAAAAACGGGGGATACTTTCGATTGGCGTGGCTTTGAATTTGAAATAATAGATATGGATGGGCAGCGGATAGACAAACTGTTGGTGAAAATTTCAGAAGAGTTAAAGGATCACATGGAAGAATAATCAAGCCGGGTAAATTAGGGTACGATTGTTTACCCAGGTTAGCCTGGTCGTGTTAACGGATGTAGTGGCTAGTACCCCTGGATGAAAATATTAAAATGAAAAACTGGCTTTGCTATCCGGGTTATCCAGCCGGCTGCTTTTTCTTTCCCCTTTTACCGTAACATGGACAATTCCCATTTGCCTGGGCTGGTATTCGTACAACAAATCGTTCACGATTTCCAACGTACGTACGTTACCCAATTGCTTTACTTCAAAATAGCTGGTAATGCCCTCCTCCTGTTGTTCGAAACCCAAAAATTCCATCCGCGCTGGCTTTCCATCCACTACTATTGCTAAATGCTTTTGTATATAATTATTCACCAATGTGTTCATGGCCGGCTTTAAGCGGTCATCCAGCAGGTCGATTTTTGTGTTATTCAATTTTCGCAAAGTAGTTTCAAAATCATCTGTAAAAATCTTACAACTTATCTCCAGTGTTTTATCTGCAGCGTTATGTTCAATGTTGGTTACGCTCACAAAAATGGGGTGATGCACGGGTGAAAAACCGGCAAAAACAAAAACCATTAACCATTTATACAGTATAGCTGCCATTTAAACAAAGAATTAGCTGATTACAACCCGAATAAAGATATTTGAAAACAAAACTAACTAAAAGCCGGAACTTATTTAAATGAGTGATTTTTTAATGTATTTCGAAATTGGCTGGCACCATATTATCAGCTGGAATGCATTGGACCATCTCTTATTTATTATCGCGTTGGGTGCCATTTACCTGGTACCTAACTGGAAGCAGGTATTGCTGTTGATAACCGCATTCACCATCGGCCATTCACTCACCCTGGCCCTGAGCGTATATGATGTAGTGCGTTTTAATGTAAAATGGGTTGAATTTTTAATCCCCTGTACAATAATTGCCACTGCCATTATAAATTTTTCAGTGAAGAAGTTTAGGTATTCCACATTGAGCTATCAATACCTGCTGGCACTTTTTTTTGGCCTGGTACATGGAATGGGTTTTGCCAATACCATCCGTTTCATGCTGTCGATTGACGAGGACATCGCTTTGCCGTTAATTAGTTTCAATGTTGGCCTGGAAGCAGGCCAGTTATTGGTGGTAGCATTATTGTTACTGTTAAGTTTCCTGGTGGTAAACAAACTTACATTACCCCAAAAATGGTGGATCCGGGGCTGGTCGGCCATCGCCATTTTACCCGCTATAAAAATGGTGGTGGAGCGTTGGCCACTTTAATTACTGTATCTTAACGGCTAACAACTACAGGAGAAAATTAAATAATAAATATACAATGATGAGAAAATCGCTTACGCTTACCTTTCTTTTTGCGTTTACACTATGTTGTTATGCACAGGATATCAGGAATAACCCGGGCAGTAACCATGGAAACCGGTTTGAACAACTTAGTACCATACTTCCCACGCCCAACGAGTACAGAACTGCCAGTGGTGCACCAGGTCCAGCCTACTGGCAACAACGCTGCGATTATGACATTATATGCGAATTGGATGAACCCAATCGTAAGTTAACCGGCAAGGAAACAGTAACCTACTACAACAACTCGCCCGACCCGCTTACCTATTTGTGGATTCAGTTGGATGAAAACCAACACAGCACTAAGAACAATGCCGGCTACCAAACCAGCAGTTTTATGCAACGTGGCTATACAGAACAGGATATTGACAGGCTGAGCGGCAAGTCGGACAAGGAGTATGGCGTTAATATCATGAAAGTAACAGACGCCCTTGGTAAAGCATTGCCTTATACTATTAATAAAACAATGATGCGGATTGATTTGCCTGCCACATTAAAACCGGGTCAGCAAACTGTATTCAAAATTGACTGGAATTATAATATCAGCGATCGCATGAAATATGGCGGCCGGGGTGGTTACGAATATTTCCCGGAGGATGGCAACGACCTCTATACGATGGCCCAATGGTATCCGCGGTTGTGTGTGTACAGCGATAACCAGGGATGGCAAAACCACCAGTTTGCGGGCAGTGGTGAATTTACCCTCACCTTTGGCAATTTTAAAG
>JBBQOJ010000594.1:0-2767 GCA_038330815.1 Chitinophagales bacterium
CAACTATCTAATAGTTACCAGTTAACAAAAGGGTCAAAGGATATTTTTTTAGCGTTACTGACCCCGGAAGGCAACGAATTAATTTTTTAAAACAGGCAATATGAAATCATTTATAGATCAACAATTTTTATTGTACAATGCAACCGGTGAATATTTGTATCACCAGGTGGCCGCCGACCTGCCGATTATTGATTACCACAATCACCTGAACCCGGTGCACCTGGCGGAGAATAAGCAATTTAGTAATCTTACTGAACTGTGGATTGGGGAAGATCCTTATAAGCATCGTGCCATGCGCATTAATGGGATACCCGAAAATGGTATCACCGGTAATGCAGGGGACAGGGAAAAATTTAATCACTGGGTAGATACCTTTCCCTTTACTGTGGGTAATCCACTTTATCATTGGAGTTGCCTGGAATTAAAAAAGGTGTTTGGCATTGAGCAACCCCTGCATACCGGAAATGCTGCCGAAGTGTGGGATAAAACACAGGCCGCTTTAACCAGCCCGGGATTTGGCGCGATGGATTTGCTACAGCGCTGGAACGTAGCAATGGTTTGCACCTCCGACGACCTTACGGATGATACGAGTTACCATCAGCGGGCTTCGCTATTGCACCCGGGAACAACCATTTTGCCGAGTTTAAGGGCTGATGCCATTGTGGGAATTGATAAACCTGGATTTAAGGACTGGTTGAAAAAACTGGAAACCCTCACCGGAACTACCATTGCCGCCTTGGAAGATTACCAACTGATTATTGAACAGCGGTTGCAGTTGATGGCCGCGGCCGGGTGCGTACTGTCGGACCATGCGATTGACCCGGATTTTATTTTTGAACCTGTGTCCCAGCAACAGGCCAGTAGCTTGTTCCGGCAATTGATTACCCGGAATGAATTAAGTGAAGCGGATACGGTAGGGTTACAATCTTACTTGCTTGGCTTTTTAGGCAGGGCCTATGCTGCCCTTGGCTGGACGATGCAACTACACATTGGCGCCCAGCGAAGTACCAGTACGCGGTTGAGGAACCTTGCCGGTCCGGCGGGAGGCTATGCTGGTATTGGTAAGGCCTGCAACATAAACATGCTTTGCAAATTACTGGATGCGCTGGAAAAGGAGGAGGGGTTGCCCACTACCATTTTGTACACGTTGAACCCGGCGGACAATGCAGCTTTTGCCACCCTTACCGGTTCGTATGCTGCCGACGGGGTTCCCGGTAAAATTCAGTTTGGACCTGCCTGGTGGTACAACGACCATTATGAAGGAATCACGCGGCACCTGGTGGATTTGTCAGCTTATGGGCTGCTCAGCCGCTTTATTGGTATGACCACCGATTCGAGAAGTATCCTTTCGTTATCACGCCATGAATATTTCCGGCGCATCCTGTGTAACCTAGTGGGAAAATGGGTAGAAGAAAAGAAGTTGCCGGAAGAGGAAGCGCTTTTAAAAAGGCTGGTAGAAGACATCTGCTGCCATAATGCAAGACGTATTTTAACTATCAAAAAATAGCAATGACAAACAATACACAAAAAGTAGCGGTGGTAACCGGGGCAGGCGGAACGCTTTGTTCCGAGATGTCGAGAAACCTTGCCAGCCAGGGAATTAAAGTGGCTTTATTGGGCAGGGATATTGTAAAGCTGGAAAAAGTAGCGCAGGAAATTACCGCGGCGGGCGGTATCGCATTGTCTTTTTCAACGGATGTTACCAGCCTGGAGGAAGTAACTGCTACTGCGCTTTTGGTGGCGGAAAAACTGGGCGTGGTAAGTATATTGATCAATGGCGCAGGCGGCAATCAACCGGCAGCCATTACTACCACTACTGAATTTACGGAAGAGGAACTTGAGGAGTCGCAAAACGGGATGCGTGGTTTTTTCCAGGTGGATATGGCCAGGTTTATGGACGTGATTGAAACCAATACCATGGGCACGGTGATACCATCGCAGGTGTTTGGCAAGGTGATGGCAAAAAATGGGGGTGGTTCCATCATCAACATAGCATCGATGAATAGTTACCGCCCACTTACTAAAGTAGCGGCTTATGGTATGGCCAAGGCGGGCATTGCCAATTTTACGCAGTGGCTGGCCGCTTACCTGGCGCCCGCCAATATTCGGGTAAACGCCATTGCCCCGGGCTTTTTTCTAAACGACCGCAGCCGGAAATTATTACTCAATGAAGATGGCTCCAAAAGCCCCCGGGGCGCCTCCATTATCAGCCATACGCCACAACGCAGGTTTGGTGAGGCTCCTGAACTGGTAGGCTGTATGAACTGGCTGTTGCAAGATGAATCGGCAGGTTTTGTAACTGGCATTGTGGTACCGGTAGATGGCGGTTTTTTAGCTAGTGCGGGTGTGTAAGGCAGGGTTGCCGGAGGGAGGGATGGACTACTTAAAAAATAGTCAATGATAACAGGTACGCGTATACGATTATTGTCGGGGTGGTACTTTATTGGTTTATATCCTTCGCCTAAATGATTGTGATAACCATTTTGTGTACCGCCGCCACCAGGTTGGATTATGTGATAGCAATTGAAGTTTTAACCAGGTAATAAAATTGGCAGCGGGAATTTTTTGGGTAAACCGTGGATAGCGCTTTTGCGGTAAATTTTGAAAGGAGCTTAAGTTTATTCTTCTTGTTATACCATTCTTTCCGCTGTTTTCCAGATGGACTCATCGTAAACGATGCCCAGCCCTTTTTCACCAGGAATGTTCATTTTTCCATTTTGAATCTGAACGGGGGAATGCCATGATGGTATTTTTTCCCCGGTGCTGT
>JBBQOJ010000595.1:0-2761 GCA_038330815.1 Chitinophagales bacterium
ACGCTCATTGATCAAATCAGACTCCATTCCGATAGCCATTACGGCTGCTGTTTTACCATGCCGCATTCACCTGGGAACCCACCTGCATTCACAAATACCTGCTGCGAAATTATGGTATTTTGTTGTTTTGTATGACAGGGGTTTGGTGTCGCGAAAAAAAGCAGTTAAATATTAACGTTGTAAAAACATCCCGCCGGAAGGGTTACCTAAAGCATGCCAGGGTACACTTTTTTCAACAGGCCAATATAACCTGGAATATCCTTATTTGTTTTTAATAACAGAAGGTTTTCCTCGCTTACCAGGTAGAACGAATATTTGTTGGCCGGCAACCACGATACCTCATCCGGTGCGGCGGTGCGTAGTGTAATTAAAAATTCGTACGCAGCAGCTGCATTGCTAAATGGTGCAAAAACCAGCAGGGCCCTGTCTTTATCAATCGCATCCCTTGTCAACAAAATATTTGAGCCCCTAAAACTTTCATCCAGGTAACGGGCAAAGGCATTTTTTGATTCATTTACATAAGTACCATCCACCTTGTCCATGATCATAATCACCTGGTGCGGATCATTGGTATTAAGGATGAAGGGCCCGTTTTCAAAAACAGTGGGTACCTGGCGGATACTGTCTTTTACCGGTGGCAGTATGCCTGGCTTAACGATGGCCGGGGCAGTGGTCTCCTTTTTTGTATTGGGGTTGATAGTAGTTAAATTGTCTTTTTCTAATAGAACCGCAGAAGGGGTAACGCTTACGGCTACGGTATCCACGGGGACTACCGGTGCTTTCACACTATCCCCGGCGGGAGGCGGCGCTATGGCAATTGCTTTCACCGTGTCTTTTATGGCCGGGGGTAGCAGCGCAACCGTATCTTCTTTAACTACCTGCTTCTTTACCGCTGTTAAACTATCCTTTAATCGCTGGTCAAATGGTTTAATGGCCGATTTGGCTGTATCCACCAGGTTAGACGGAGACTTCACCAGGTTTAAATCATTTCTAACCAGGGCGGTTCTTTCATCAATTTTTACTATCTCGTCGTCTTTTGCCCGGGTGATTTCCAGTTTGGTCAGGTAGTCTTCAATTTCGGCCCTTCTTTTTAAGATGTCGATCATACGGATAGCCTTGGGGCTAAGGGGTGCATCCGGGTAAAGTGCAGTAATATTAGTAAGTACACCAATGGCCTGGCTATCTGCCCGCTGCTTAATATGGTATACCGCCTCAATGTACAGTAGCTGCGGGCTCCAGTAATTATTGCCATAGGCACTATCTGCTTTTTTCTTATCATCAAACGCCTGGTTAAAATTTCCTTCGATAAATAAATTATAAATTTCCGCATATCGTTTAGTTACCTCGGGGTTTTTAGCGCCGGGGTTTGCTGCGGATGGATTATTCAACAGTGTGGCGGAACGGCTATTGGCAAAATTTTTCATTACCAGGTTTTTATAATAGGCTGCCTTATCGGCATACCCCAGTTTGCTATAACAAAAATACAGGCCAAGGTATAACTCACCATTGTACAGGGAGTCGGGGTACCGGGTTAATGATTGATGATAGCTTACAATAGCCTGCTCGTAGTCCTCCAGTTCGGTTTGAAACAATTGAGCCAGTTGAAAAAGGTTAACCGCGATTAAATGGTGACTTGCTGCGAGTTTTTCCGGCGTTAAAGGCAGGTTGGCCATCATGCCTTCGTAAGTTACATCATCAGTTTGCTGATCATTGGCGGTGTTTTCTATTCCTCCCGGGGCCGATAAATCGTTGGGCGCCATTTTCGGATCACTTGGTTTGTCGATATCATCGGGAGCTGAATTAATTCCCACAGCCGGGGCCGCCTGGTTGGTAGCTCCGTCAACTGCGGCCTTTCTTCGCCAGTTGTCTACATTGTTACGATTTCCCCATTTACGTTTAAACTCGGCAAAGCCCTTGCTTTTTACCCCTGCATTATAGAAATACCATTCCCCTTTTGCGGAGGAGGCAAACAGGTCGGCAGACGCTTCGTTATTGCTGCCGATGGGTTCAAAGCCAGCGATACCGGTACCGCCCGAAACATCTTCTTCCTTAATCCCTCTTTCCTTTCGTAAACGCTTGCCCATCTTCTTTAACAGCGCCTCCCTGATTGCCGGGTCCATTGCAGCAATCAGTTGCAGGCTATCCTGTCGTTCGATGATGATGATTTTCTCAA
Source organism: Chitinophagales bacterium (assembly GCA_038330815.1). Lineage (GTDB taxonomy): Bacteria > Bacteroidota > Bacteroidia > Chitinophagales > Chitinophagaceae > Ferruginibacter. The sequence goes on from JBBQOJ010000595.1 coordinate 2,174, forward strand.
CAATTTTTGCCAATGCATCCCGTCTTACCTTAACATCAGCTAACCGGTCACCCAGGGTAGTATCTCCGGCCTGGAGGCTATCGTACATTGCAAACGCGGTTCTATAGGCCTTTTGGCTGTAAGCAATGTCACCCAGTGCCAGGAACGCCTTGTTGAGGTAACTTGTATTTAATTCGTTATACTGAATACTTTTATTGAAGTATTTGATCGCAGCCGGGGTATCTGGTTGCTGCAGGGCCAAATCGCCGGCATAATAATATAGGATATCCCGGAAACCCTCAAACCTGTCTTTACCGGCCATTTTTACCAGGTTATTAATGCTGTTTGCCATTTCAGCCGGATCCCTGCCTTTGACCATTTTTGCATTATTAAGCCTGGCATGAATATCCATGAGGGGGTCTACGGTATGTACCGACACTTTTTCATAATAGGTGGAGGCTTTATCAAACTGCCGGGTATTTTCGTACAATTGTGCCAACAGAAACTCAGCCCTCGCCAGGTCCTGCTTGTTGTCGGCGGTTGTTAACGATTTTTCAAGGTAATGCGCGGCGCTGTCGAATATATCTTGCTTGTAAAACCAATAGGCAT
>JBBQOJ010000596.1:0-2757 GCA_038330815.1 Chitinophagales bacterium
AGGCCATTATTTTGGCGATTTAAATACCAGGGCGCAGGTTAACAGGCCAAAACCAGCCCTGGGTATATTTTTCAAAAAGCAATTCAACAATTACCTGGGCGTAAGGCTAAGTGCCCATTATGCCCAGTTGGGATATAGTGACATTTATAGCAAAAACGACTTTCAGAAAAGAAGGAACCTTAGTTTTAATTCAGACATTTTTGAGATAGCCCTGATGGGTGATTTTAATTTTTTCAAGTTTGTGCCAGGTGATCCGGATTATGCCTTCACTCCATATGTTACCATCGGTGTGGGTGCTTTTAGCTACAATCCCTATGCTTACTTCCAGGGGCAAAAAGTTTTTCTAAGGGCATTGGGCACCGAGGGCCAAAACCTTGGTTATACTGATCCGGTAACCAATAAAAGCAGGAAACCCTATGGCGGCATGGCCGTATGTTTCCCCATCGGGGCCGGTATAAAATACAATCTTAACAATAATATTAACCTTTCCTTCCAGGTGGCGCACCGTTTAACCTTAACTGATTACCTGGATGATGTAAGTACTACCTATGTAGGCGCTGATAAATTTCCGGTTGTGAATGGGGTTCCTTCTGTCGCCGGTATTTTGCAGGACAGGAGCTTTGAAACCGGCACTCCTATTGGTGTTGAGGGCAGGCAACGCGGATTTAGCAAGCAACGCGACCAGTACCTTATTGCTGAAGTAGGAGTTTCATTTAGCATTAGTACCTATAAATGCCCTACTGCCAACTAAACAACTGGTTTGTTATATTAAATTTCCGCCGGACACTGCTCCGGCATTTTTATGCCCTTTACGAGCTTTTGCAAACAATCTGAATTTGATGGCCTCCATTTTTCTTATAGCAGCTTTGGTTTACGAAATGTAACAAAGCGGGCAAATGATTGCAGTGTCGCTAACATTTCCCCAAAACACCGATTGCAACTAATTTTTATTACTTTTGCAGCCCTAAGTTAGGGCCGCCCTAACCAATAATTATCAGTAATCATGAGTTTAAAGGAAGGTATCAACATGCAACGGCTGCCCCGCCACATTGCCATTATTATGGATGGCAACGGCCGATGGGCACAGGAAAAAGGAGAGGACCGGCTTTTTGGACACTTGCATGGCGTTGAAAGTGTACGGAATATCGTAGAAGGCTGCGCAGAACTGGGTGTAGAAAACCTCACCCTATACGCTTTCAGTACTGAAAACTGGGATCGACCCGCTGATGAAGTAAGCGGCCTGATGGAACTGCTGGTAGATACCATCCGCAACGAGGTACCCACCCTTAACAAAAACAATATCCGGCTGCATGTAATTGGCGACACCGGTATGTTGCCGCCTGCAGCCCAGCGCGAATTGACTGAAGCACTGGAGGAAACAGCCACTAATACCGGGCTAAACCTGGTGATGGCACTAAGTTACAGCAGCCGGTGGGAAATGGTGGAAACCATCAAAAAAATAGCCGCCGAAATACAGGCGGGTGCGCTGGCGATTGAGCATATATCGCAGGATACCATTCAACAGCATTTGTGCACCAGTAAGTTTCCCGACCCCGAACTAATGATTCGTACCAGCGGAGAGTTCAGGATCAGCAATTTTTTATTGTACCAGCTTGCCTATTCTGAATTGTATTTTACCAATACCCTTTGGCCCGACTTCAGGAAAGAAAACCTGTATGAAGCGATTATTGACTTTCAACAACGGCAAAGGAGATTTGGAAAAACCGGCGAACAATTAAAGTAAGAGAAATAATGTTTTGCTGACAATTGAAGTGGAACAAGGGTAATTAAAGAAAAATGGCCGAACTGGCTTCGACCAAAATGAACCAGGCTGCTTAGTTTTCTACCTCCCCATCACCTTATCAAATCATTTTCTACCGGGGCCTGTTCCATCGGCAACAGGCGGCTGGTAGCGGATGTTTAACAAATAGTTTTCATTATAGCAAGTATATTGCCACTCGTAAAAAACCAATTGATGCAGAGGATTTACCCGAATTTTTTATTAATCGTAACCGCATTTTTAATTTCACAGTTCGCATTTGGCCAAAACGACACCCTCCCTGTTTCTGTTAATCCTCAATTGCTGGAGATTTTTGACGCCAAAATACCTAAGCAATATACCCTGGCGGGTATTACGGTAACCGGTGCAAAAGCGTTTGATCAAAACCTGATTGTATCTATCTCCGGGTTATCCATCGGCGATAAACTCACCATTCCTGGTACGGATGCCTTTAGTAAAGCCATCAATAAATTATGGAAGCAAAACCTGGTAGTGGATGTGGAAGTGTATTTAACACGACTGGAAGGAAGCAACCTTTTTGTTGAACTGGCGATCACCGAAAGGCCGCGATTGGCAGATTTTAAATTTATTGGTGTTAAAAAAGGGGAACGGGATGACCTGGAGACCAAGGTAGGCTTATCCAAAGACAGGGTGGTAACCGATAATATGAAACTCAGCGCCATTGAGTCCATTCATAAGTTTTTTGCAGATAAGGGGTATCGCAATGTTACCATTGAAGTTAAAGAACAACCTGCTCCTACCCTGCTAAATGCCGTAACCCTGGTATTTACCGTGAATAAGGGCAACAAAGTAAAAGTAAACTCCATCAATTTTGCCAGGAACGAAAATATCCCTGATCTGAAGCTGAAGAAGAAGATGAAGGGTACAAAAGAACTTAGCCGTTTCACCCTGTATCCATCAGAATCGAGCAACCCATACGGTGATACCGTTATCCGCCCCAGTTTTACACAGTATTT
>JBBQOJ010000597.1:0-2742 GCA_038330815.1 Chitinophagales bacterium
ACCAAAATTTGCTACAACAGGATGATGGCCACAACTGTGCGGTCATCCTTCAGTTTCTATTCTGCCAGGTCGAAGTACATTTTACCACTACACATCATTACTTTTTTCACTTCAGCCGGGTTTTTCACAAAATCATCATCGATCACTTCCTTAAAACCACCCGAGGTAAATTCAGACACCAGGCTATAACTACCCGGGTGCCGGAGGTTGGCTTTGGGGGAAAAGTTGATTAATGGCTTTCTAAACGGCCAGGCCATTTGTCTGCGCAATACATGAAAGAAATTAGCGGCGGTGGTTACATTGGTGATCACCATATTTAACTCGGCGCACATTTGTAAGAAACGCTCCATCCTGGCACTGCTGTGCTCAGGACCCTGGCCTTCGTAACCATGTGGCAATAACATTACTACCCCGTTCATTCGCTGCCATTTTGTTTCTGCGGCTGCAATAAACTGGTCAATCATGGTTTGAGCGCCATTACAAAAATCACCAAACTGTGCTTCCCAAATTACCAGTGCATTGGGGTTGGCCATGCTGTAACCATACTCAAAACCTAATACGGCATACTCACTTAACAGGGAATTGTAAATACGGAAAGGCGTCTGCGCATCAGTGAAATGGTTTAAGCGGTTGTATTCCGTGTTATTGTTTTCGTCATACAGCACCGAGTGGCGGTGACTGAAGGTACCCCGTTTTACATCCTGTCCGCTCATGCGAACATCCTTGCCATCTATTAAAATGCTGCCGTAGGCCATTAACTCTCCCGTGGCCCAATCTATTTTTTGTTCATCTGCAAACAGGCGAAGCTTATCCTGCAACAGCTTTTCTACTTTCCGCAGGGGTTTAAAATCAGCAGGCCATTTCATCAACCCATTGAATAACAAGCCAAAATTATCTTCGCTAATGGCGGTTACGGGTGAACTTTCAAAATCGGCTGGTACTGCCCTGCGCAGGCTCTTCCACCAAAGTTCTGGTTTTTGAAAAGTGTACGGCAACGGATTCTGCTTTACTTCGTCTAACCTTTCCTGTAAGTCAGCCAAAAACTGCTTCTCCATTTCTTTGGCCAACACTTTGGCCTCCGGCTTTCCGTTTTCAATCAGGTACTGGGTATATACTTCTCTTGGATTGGGGTGCTTGTCAATAAGGGCATACAACTGGGGCTGTGTAAACTTTGGCTCATCACCTTCGTTGTGGCCATGCTTACGATAGCAAACCATATCAATAAAAATATCACTATTAAATTCCTGGCGATAGCGGGTTGCAATTTCCACCGCTTTAACCACTACCTCGGGATCATCACCATTAACGTGCAATACCGGCGCTTTTACCATGGCTGCCACGGAGGTACAATAGTCCGAGGTGCGGGCATCATCAAAATCGGTGGTAAAACCAATTTGGTTATTGATCACAAAATGAATGGTACCACCGGTGTAGTATCCTTTCAACCCCGACATTTGCAACACCTCGTACACCACCCCCTGTCCAGCTACAGAGGCATCGCCATGAATGAGAATGGGCAAAATTTTATCAAAATCACTATTGTATAAAACATCTGCTTTACAACGCGAGAAACCTACCACCACCGGGTCTACTGCTTCCAGGTGGGAGGGGTTAGGACAAAGTTTAAGATTAATATTATTCCCCGAAGCGGTAACGATATCACTGCTGAAACCAAGGTGGTATTTTACATCCCCGCTTCCCATCGTAGTATCCGGGGTGGCAGTACCTTCAAATTCACTAAAAATCTGCTCATAGGTTTTGCCCAGAATATTAGCCAGGATATTTAGCCTGCCCCGGTGTGCCATGCCAATTACCACTTCCTGCACATTATTCAGCGAAGCGATATTAATGATGGCATCTAATGCGGCGATGGTAGTTTCCCCACCCTCTAATGAAAATCTTTTTTGGCCGATATACTTGGTATGTAAAAACTTTTCAAACATTACTCCCTCGTTGAGTTTCTGCAAAATCCGGCGCCGTTGTTCAAGCGGTACCGGTTGCAGCATTGTTTCCTCAACGGCTTTTATCATCCAGTCAAGTTTACGGGTGCTATTGTCTGCCCGAAATTCTACCCCCAGGTTGGTGGTATAACATTTTTTAAGATGGGTAATGATGTCTTGCAAAGTGGCCTTGCCCAGGCCCACAAATTTCCCGGTTTCAAAAAAGGATGGCAGGTCTGCATCACTGAGTCCAAAGTTTTCTAAACTAAGATTGGCCTTACGATCTTTACGTTCCCTGATAGGATTGGTTTTGGCTACCAGGTGGCCCTTACGCCGGTAAGCCTGTATCAACTGGTAAACGCTTAACTCCTTATCCAGTTGCAAATTAGTTTCGGAAGTAGCAGCGACGGACGTTTTTGCTCCATTGGTCGTTTCTCCTCCATTGCTGATGGCAAAATCGAAGCCTTCAAAAAATTTCCGCAGTTCCCCGTCAATGCTGGCAGGATCTTTTACGAAATCATAGTACAGGCTTTCGATATAAGCCGGGTGTGCGTTGGTGATGTATTGAAAATCCTTCATGTTAATCTGACAATTTGTGTGTGCTGATAGCAATCATCCTTAAATCCCTAAGGAGGGCAAATATCGTTTATTTATACATTCAATAAAAGCCGCATTTTTTACTTTGGCGTTAAAAAAAAGACAATCAATCTGCCTTTTGTTGACTAAGCCGGGCAATAACAAATGGCTGAAGGTTACCCGGCAGGGGTGTTATTGGCAACAATTTTCCGGAAATGCCAGGCAT
>JBBQOJ010000598.1:0-2727 GCA_038330815.1 Chitinophagales bacterium
TGCGATAGCCGTAACATATAAAAAGAACCCTATGAATACGGTAAATATTTTTGTAGTCATTCGATCATTTTTTTAGTGAAATAATTCAGCCAGTTGCGCTTCCAGTTTCTTACCTTCCAACCTTCTGCCAATAATGAGGCCGTTGGGGTCAATCAAAAAATTATCTGGAATTGGTTGTACCCCGTACATTTTCGCCACCGGGCTTTCAAAGCCTTTTAAATCGGCTACCTGCGTCCATACCAATTGATCTTTTATGATGGCTGCTTTCCAATTTTCAGCTGCGGATTTATCATCCATGGAATATTGTAAAATGGTAAAGCCCTTGCCTGCATATTTTTTATAGAGTGCATTTAAATGCGGGCTCTGCTCCCTGCAGGGAACGCACCAACTGGCCCAAAACTCCAGCAGTACATATTTGCCTCTAAAATCTGCCAGGGATACCTTTTGGCCAGCTGTATCAGTGGAAGTAAACCCAGGTGCCTTGTTGCCAATGGCTACCAGTTTCCGGGCCTTGATTTTTTGCTGCACGCTATTTGCAAAAAAGGATTGTTTTACCGGTGCTGAAAAGCGATTGTATAATTGTTCAAGCTCTTGCAATGGCAACTTATCTTGCTTTACATATAGAAAAGTGGCACTTACATAGCTGTCGGGATGAGCCTTGATATAGGCCAGTTCGTAGGACTGAATTGAATCGAACTTTGCCGCGATGGAAGCTTCTAGGCTATTATACTGTGTACTTCCTTTTTCAATGGTTTTCATTTGTTCCCGCAACGGCAATACGCGGCTGTAAATGTCATTGGTATAGCTCCTGGTAAGGCGTTGTTCGTTATTGGCCATGGTGCCGGTTACGGCTAATTGCTGCAACGAATCAATATGTCCTTCCACCGATATTACGCCGGGCTCTACATAAAATGAAAATCCATTGCGGCTATTTAAACCACCAACTGACATCCAGGCCATCTTTGTTGATCCAATGTTAGCAGTATGGGAAAACTTGCCATCAATCGACTTCATGATAATGGTATCTGAAGTTGACTTATCATCCTGTTGCTTGTAATTGGAAATCAATATCACCACGCTATCGTTACCCAATCCCCTGATATTCCCCTTGATGGTGTAGGAGCCAATATTCGATTGCTGGCCCAGGCCCGGCATCGGATACAGGAAGGCGAAAACAACAAGCAGGCGTACAAATTTTTTCATAAATAGAAAACGGTTTATGCATTTTTCCTTTCTAATAAAGAGCGGATCATCTGCGTAAGGGTGGCTTCATTTTTATGATCGGTTCTGAAATTAAAATAAATAATTTTACCCTCCTGGTCAATCAAAAAATTAACCGGGGCTGCGTTCCTGTTATCGAGTGGCCCCTTCTTCCAATCCTCATTATCTTTTAAAGGGATAAAACTATAGCCGGTTGATTTCATAAAGGGTACTACATAGTCATCCTGGTCCCCCAAAATATTAATTCCAAGATAAACAAACTCCTTCCCTTTAAACTGTTTGACTACATTTTCAAAATGAGGAAATTCTCCGCGGCAGGGCCCGCAACCTGGGAACCAGTAGGTTAACAACACCACTTTTCCTTTATAGTCGTTGAGCGAAGATTTGCCCTTTGTCAAATAGGTTTCCAGGTTAAAAACGGGTGCCTGTTTGGCGGCAGTATCCCGCAGGTACCAGCTATCCTTTGCTACCTCCATACTTCCTTTACCTAACTTGTTTCCATAGTGCAACAATTCTCTATGCAAACTTTCAGAAGGCTCCTTTGCATACACTGTCAATAACTGGTTGTACGCCTGTTGTGTTTTCCCCGCAGCATGACTTGCCTTTGCTTTCAACAACAACAGGTATTCTTTGGCGGAAGAATACCTGGGTACTGCCACACTATCCAGCAAGGCGGTCGCCGCAGCAGGATTACCTCCTGCCAATAACCTGTTTGCTTCGATGATGGTAGTGGCCGTGAGGCTGTTTTTCTCCCAGGTTTTTACACTGCGTCCCTGTAGCCCCACCATATAGTCGGCGAGCGCCTTTGCCTTTTCGGGTGAATGCTCAAGTAATAGATTATAGTATTCCGACATCCCCGAAGCTGTCCAGTTAAATTTATCAGCCGGAAAGTCTTTTTTCTGTTGTTCATAATAATCCTGCTTCGCCTGGATATCAGCTGTGCGATTGGCCAGCCAATACAACGCCTGCGTCCCTCTTTCGGTATTAGGAAAACCGGCGGCCACTTCCAGGCTTAATTTTTTATATTTTTCCGGTTCCGAATCACTGAATCCGTTGGCATAGTAAAAGGCATAATCGGCATTGGAGGGCGCCGCCTGTTTCGCCTTTACCAGGTATTCCCGGCTAATTTTAAAATCACCCCATCTTTCGCCATCAATCCATAAATCAAAATAGGCCTTATCAAATGCGGGATCAATAGCGACTGCTTTTAACAGGTAGGGTTTTGCCTTCGGACTTTCCCTGCCTGCAAATGCGTGGCCGAGTGCATACTGGATCACCGCTTCCTTAGGAAACGCTGTCATCCAGTCTTCATACTGTTGTATAAATTCAGGATCTTCTTTAGCTCCCCATTTGGTAAAACCACTTGCCTTCAGGTATTGCTCATGCAATGAAAGATTGGCAGGATCTGCAGTAATTGCCTTTCTGATTTTGGCAATCTCGGCTGCATCGGGTGCTGGTTCGCCAGCTGCCGGTTGCGCATAGCTATTTGAAAAGGCGCCGCTCGCA
>JBBQOJ010000599.1:0-2716 GCA_038330815.1 Chitinophagales bacterium
TAATTGATGGAGGCGCCTGGTTATTTACCGGTAAACGCTTCCATCAATTGCATTATGGCTGCACCTTCGGCTCCACTGCAAGGATTAGCCCCCCTTCCAAGAAAATAGGCCACCACTTTTTCTATCATAGGTTGTTGAACATGGGGAAGAGGATCAAATTCATAGGAGGTTATTCCGGCAAGGCTAGTAACGATCAGTGGAGCCGTTTCAAATATACGGAACCGGATACTTCCTTCCGAGCCGGTAATAATACATTGATCACACTGTTCACCAGCAGCAGCATTGAAATACCATAATCCGTTAAAAATTATTTCTTCTTCAAATAGCATACTTCCGCTAACCAGGTCGGTTATCGCTCCCGAATTAAAACCGCCTGCCGACATGCCGGTAGCCTTTATTGCAGGTCCGAAAAGATAAACCATGATATCCAGTTGATGAGGTGCCAGGTCGTGAAACAATCCTCCACCTGAAATGGCCGGGTTAAGGCGCCAGGCACCGGTAGTTGAAGGCACTCCCTCATTTACGGCGGCTTCTTTAAAATAGGTCAATTGAATAGCACGCACTTTCCCAATCGCTTTCTTTTTTAATAGTTCCGCTATTTTCAGGTAAAAAGGTTGTGCCCTGCGATAATGTGCCACTGATAACTTTACATTTTTTTCCATGGCATAGTCAGCCATCTTCCTGGCCGCTGCATAGTTTAGTGCCATCGGCTTTTCAACATACACCGGCTTTCCTGCTTTGATAGCAGCCATCGTATAGGCTTCATGCGAGTCGGGTGGAGTGGCAATATAAATGGCGTTAATGCCGGTATCATTAATTAATGCATCGGCATCCTGGTACCAGCGGGGCACACCATGACGTTGCGCATACTCCCTGGCCTTTTCCCCATTTCGCCGCATCACTGCTACCAGGGCAGAATCGGGCACCTTGCTGAAAGCAGGCCCGCTTTTTACCTCGGTTACGTCACCACATCCTATAATACCCCATTTAATTGTTTCCATAACTGCGTATTGATGGTTAACAATGCCGCTACAATATCAACCAGTGCGGGTTATCAGGCCTCCTGTTCGTAATAAATCTTATAATACTTGCGGCCGTCATCATCGGTACCTTTTTCAATCAGTTCCTTACTGCCATGAATATAAATATGAAAATTACGATCGAGTTTTAAAATACTTTTAAATACCCTCGACTGCTTTTTTACCGCCTGGCTGGAGATGTCAAAATCCTGGTCGAGTACTACGTGGTTATCCTGGGTATATTGTTGTTTAAATTGGGTAAAATTGTCAATCACCTCACTATGCTGGAATACATCCTGTAAAAAATCTTCCTCCGCAAAATGGTCATGCTTTTTAAAATAATTCATCGACTTGTTGAGGTAGTCTATTTTATCAGCCTTCGACACATCGAAAACTTCCGGTAATCTTTCTGTAACAAATTTCTTTGCCACCTCCAGGTAATCATTGGTGAAATGAAAACTATCCTGGCAACTGATGAGTTGTAAAAAATCATCCATCCAGTATTTGGCTTCCTTCGACTTATTAATATTGTCAAGTACGGTAACAATGAAATTACTATGTGGCCGCGTATCCAGTACAATGCACCCCTTGTCAATTTTATTTATATTGATGCCCAGGTCGAGCTGGTAATGATAATTTCCCGCTTCTTGTTGCAGTTTAATAAAAGTATCTTTTGATTCAGATTTATAGATGCCCAGCGCCTGTACACTTTCACCGTTAAAAGTACAACCCGACAACAGGGCAATAAATAATTCGCCACCGTTGATATTTGGATGTTCCGACTGGTCGTACAAGGTTTTGGCGACGTTTTCTGCTACCTTTTCAAAATCAGCGGTTGCATCAAATAAGGAGGTGGCGAAACTGTATACTTCATTAAGGGCAAGGTCTGCCGGGTGGGCGAAATGATAAAACGCCGCCAGTTTCCTGAACGGTTCTACAAAATATTTTAAAAAACTTTCCTCCTCCTCGTCTGAAAAATTGGTAAATATTTTTTCCGAAAGATATACCCCTTCGTTATTGCCCTTATTACCAACATAATGGATGGCCATTTTCTTTATAGTTACCGTGGAAAAGTCTATCATGAAAGCCGGAGAAATTTTAAAAATCTGGTACCACCATCGCCTTATCAGCGCCAGTGCATTGAGGCAGCTAGATTGTACGGTTTATTTATTCGCACTGCAAAAGATAAAGCCAGTTGAAAATAAAATTGGCAGCCTTGGTGGAAACTGCAATTAGTTTACCTGTAAAAAACAACCTTCGGGAAATATATTCCCGGTTATCCATCTTGAATACACACTGTTTTACTTACAGGAACGGTTATACGATCCGGTTGTTTTTTAACCGGTTTAGTTATGGTATAACCAGGGATTCAGGGGAATGAAGGAGCTAGTAACGGTTGCGATCGTTATTGTAACCTCCGCCGCCGGGACGGTTAAATCCGCCACCACCACTACGATTAGGACCAGGCCTGTTACCTGAACCGGCATTGCGTTCCTCCGCTTCTTTTACTACCAGCGGCTTTTTGCCTAGTGAAATATCGTTCATGCTTTCGATCGCATCTTTAGCTTCAATACTGTTGGGCATTTCTACAAATGCAAAGCCCTTACTTTTCCCGGTTTCTTTGTCCATCGCCACTTTCGCTGAGGCAACATTGCCAAATTTTTCAAATATTTCCTCCAGTTCTGCGTCATCCAAAA
>JBBQOJ010000600.1:0-2709 GCA_038330815.1 Chitinophagales bacterium
TATTTTTTTTTTTTTATAAAATAAAACCCATTTCACTTTTGTAAAAAACCCAAAAAATTGTTTTATTATTTCCACAAAAAAAAAAAAAACACGACTGGTTGATATTGATGCCAGCCAACAGGCTATCGAACGGGGTAACCTACACTTTCCGGGAAGGCAGAAAACTTAAGGATACTTATATAAATGGAGAGATGACAAATGTTTTTCGTCAAAGCAGGGTGCCGGCAGAAACAAATGGAAAACAGGATTACAAAATCCCCCCCAACGGCTATCATTTAATCAACCTGCATGCCGCTACTACCTTTTCTATACAACAGGTACCCGTTACCGTTATTGCAGGTGTAAGCAACCTGTTAAACACCGCTTACCGCGATTACCTGAACAGCATGCGCTATTTCGCGGATGAGATGGGACGGAATATTTCCCTCAGGTTAAAAATAAGTTTATAACAAACCGATTAATAAAGTAAACAACCATTTTTCTAATTTAAAAAATCGCACTACGATGAAAACAACGTTAATAAAAACGACTATGGTATTTCTATTTGCTACCACACTGCTATCTGCCTGTAAAAAAGATGAGGTAGAAGGGAATGATGAGGAAGTAATTACAACGCTGCAGCTTAGTTTTGTACCAGTTGGCGGGGGCGCTACCCTCAGCTACCAATACGATGATGCTGACGGCCCCGGGGGCAATGCGCCTACCCAGGATGTAATTATTTTATCACCGGCCAAAACTTACAATGTAACGCTGCAATTACTTAATAAGACAGCGAATCCTGTTGAAAATGTAACGGCCGAAGTGGAGGATGAAGCGGAAGCACACCGCTTTTATTATACGCCGGCTGCGGGAAGCAACATCACTGTGGCGGGTTTAAACAATGATGCCAACGGCATTCCTTTAGGCATAACCAGTACCTGGACCACTGGTGCGGCAGCCAACGGAAAAGTAAAAATCACGTTGCGACATTACCCGGCGGTACCGCCTAACAAGGCTGCCGGCGACATGGTAAACGACCCAAAATCGGGAACAGATATTGAAGTGGAATTTGTAACTAAAATTCAATAAGCAAAATACGCCACAGCTATTATTAAAAGCGATCAGCACCCGTTGATCGCTTTTAATATGCCTGGCTAACAGCCCCGGCAGGCAGCGCCTGGGTTTTAATAGCAGGGGAACCGCGGAAATTAATTTCCCTGCGAAGGAAGCAGGGACATGCAAGGGCGATTATTTTGCCGCCCACAAAACAAAACATTCCATTGATTAAATGGAATGGCAACATAAATCATTAAAAAATGAAGTGTGGCCGGCTGTTATTGAAACGATCCTGCGGCGACCGGTAATTGAGCCATACATTTTTGAAAGTAAGCAACAGTATGGGTTTGTAGAAGGGAGCACCATCGATAGCTACCGGGGTAAATTACGGTAATGCTGCATACACCGGCTAATTATCATTAACCGTCGCAATATTTTTCACCTGCGATTTCCCGTTTTCCTGCGCTATTTTAAAGCCGTAATCAAACGGAGGTTCTGGCAATGTTCCCCGAACGAGGGCAGTGTTACCGGTAATTGACGATGCGGTAAAATTTAATTGTTTGAGTTGGTTTAGTACCAATTCCGGTTCGTGGGCAATTAAAATAAAATCGAAATTTCCACCCTCGGGTACCTTCCCTTTAACGTTCACTTTTCCCAATTGAAGGACTTTATCGTTAAAATAAATTTGCCAATAGTCCAGGTAATTATCCGACACCAGTTTACTGCTACCCAGCAGGTTGAGACAGTTGTTGCAGGCTTTTTTATTCGCCCTGAAATAGCCACTGCTGTTTTCTCTTAAAAACGGACAACGATTCGGTTTATGCTGGCTAGTTTTATGCCACTGCATTACAGCCGCCAACGACTGCGTCGCTTTTTCCTTTTCACCACCATTGGTGGTTTGCTGGTGACGTGGGACGGGCGTAACCATCTTTGTATACACATTTTTAAATGCGTAGCAGCAAAATAATATTCCGGCAAAAGATAGCTGAACGAGTGGTAGTAGAAAGCCTTTAAAATTCATGATGGTTTAGTTTAATGGTACAGGAAAAAAGTTCAATGCCAACGCTGCTGTTAAGTAGAGCACCAATGGCCCCTTAATGGCCAGGCATTCTTTTGCACCTGGTTTTTGTTGTGTACATGTCTTTACGGCGAGCAGGGAGCCTGTTAGCAGGATAACCAATGTTGCAAAATATTTCATACCCCGGTTTATTTAAATAGGCTTATAGATTGGGCGTTCAAAGACAAGGCGGCAGAAAATCATCCATAATCATCCATCAGCGCCACCCGGTTGGCAACTGTAAATAATATCGACCCTTCATCAGAAAGTAAAATTAATAACCGGCAGATAAGAATGTTGGGAAAAGCAGGAACCGGTAGAGTTCATTTATTAAACGGTAGTCTTTTTAAATATACGGCCAGGCAGGGGGATTATTTTTTAGAAAAAGCAAGTGGATTACAATTGGAGGTAACAATGGCTTCGGCGGGTTTAATTAAGGAGCGGCAGTAAGATCAATCCCGTTTTCTAAATTCAATACCCTCCATCATCATGAAGTAATTTGGCAAACAAGTGATGGTTTGTTCCGGGGTTATGAAGAATTCAATGCCTTTAAAACTTACCTGGCCAAGCGAAGCATTTAACTGAAGGATAAGTTGTTGGTGTTATTGATGTCTTTA
>JBBQOJ010000601.1:0-2697 GCA_038330815.1 Chitinophagales bacterium
AGCCTGCTCAGCCTGGCCCTCTTTCTGGTATTGTTAAGAAATCCATTGGGGAATACGGTACAATTTATTGGCATAGTTTGCCTGGGCGGTGTAAGTCTCAGCCTGGTATTTACCCTGTTGGCGGCCATTGCTGCCAAGGCCCATCAAAATGCCGCCCTGATGGCGATCCTGGGTTTCCCGCTGATTGTACCTCAACTGTTGTTGCTGATCAAACTTTCTAAGTCAGCCTTTGGTGAAGTGTTCCGGGAGGGAGCTGTTTTACAGCTCACCCTTTTAATTACCGGGCTGGATATTATGGTGATTGCGTTGGCCATCATCCTATTTCCTTTTTTGTGGAAGGATTAACAGGGACAGGGCCTTTATCGTTACAAAGTAAAATTTACAATTTGAATGACCCCTGCTTTCCCCTAATTTTGCTCCCATATTCTTATTTCAATGCGTAAAAGCTGGTGGAAAATATTGGCAGCGGTTTTGTTAGTGTACACATTTACCGCAGGATTTTTGATAAAAGTGCCTGAACTCGGCATCCTCAAGGAAACCAGTCGCAATCTTTTTTTTCATGTCCCCATGTGGTTTGGCCAAATTATTCTCCTTACCATTTCCATGATCTATTCTATTCTTTACCTGCGCAAGCCGGATCTCAGGTACGATATTTATGCAGTTGCCCTGGCCAAAACAGGTATTTTAATGGGCGTATTGGGATTACTCACAGGTGCTATCTGGGCAACCTATGTATGGGGCGCTCCCTGGAGCAATGATCCAAAACAAATTGGTGTGGCCATCGCTTTGTTGATTTATTTTGCCTACCTGGTGTTGCGGAATGCGATTCCCGATATTGACAAATCCGCCAGGATCAGCGCTGTGTATAACATTTTTGCCTACTTTATTTATATTCCATTGATTATGATTTTACCAAGAATGGTGGAATCATTACACCCGGGAGGAAAAGGAGTGGAAGGGAACCCGGGCCTTAACGGTGCCGACCTGGATGCCACCATGCGGCTGGTATTCTGGCCTGCGGTAATAGGATGGACGCTGCTGGGTGTTTGGATCAGTACCCTCAACATCCGTTTGTATTTAATAAGAGATAAAAATATAATTAATGTTAAATAGATTTCGCAACACGCTGTTGGTAGTTACCCTGATGTTGAGTGGGCGATTGCTTTATGCGCAGGGCGCTGGAGAGGGCGTTGAATCGGTTATGCGCAGCAATGGTAAAATTTATGTGGTGATGGCTGTATGTATCACCATCCTGGTGGGGTTATTTCTTTACCTCGTAAGCATCGATCGAAAAATAAGCCGTATTGAAGACAAACAATAACCCATCCTGACAAGGCGTTTGATTGATACATATTTGTAATGCTTCTTTTGACGGTTCGGCCAACCAACGGGTGTGCCTT
Source organism: Chitinophagales bacterium (assembly GCA_038330815.1). GTDB lineage: Bacteria > Bacteroidota > Bacteroidia > Chitinophagales > Chitinophagaceae > Ferruginibacter. Next base: position 1,401 of record JBBQOJ010000601.1, read on the forward strand.
TTTTAAAGGAGAGCGCCGAATGAATGTTTTACCTGAAATGCAAAAGCAGTTTTCCTAATAAATACTGTATAAAATGATTGCCAATACCTCACTTCCAAAAAATAATCTTGCTATAGTAGCTTGCCAGTTGCTATTTTTTAAATACGATTGCTAATAAAAAATAAATTTATGTCAGTAGAAAACCCGTACAGTTTTTTTCAAAGTGTTGCAAAAAGTTTTGATAAAGCCGCCCGTTTTACCAAATGGGACATCGGCATTTTGGAACAAATTAAGGCCTGCAACAGCGTATACCGAATGCGTTTCCCTATTAAACGAGACGACGGCACCATTGAAGTGATGGAAGCCTACCGCGTTCAGCATAGCCAGCACAAGTCGCCCTGTAAAGGCGGTATCCGTTTTAGTGATGAAGTGAACCAGGATGAAGTGATGGCCCTTGCTGCCCTAATGACGTACAAATGTGCCATTGTTAATGTACCCTTTGGTGGTGCCAAAGGAGGTATCAAACTCAATCCCCGTAAATATTCCGCCTATGAGTTGGAAAAAGTTACCCGGCGGTACACTTCCGAGCTGGTAAAGAAAAATTTTATCGGTCCTGGTATTGATGTACCGGCTCCCGATTATGGCACCGGTGAAAGAGAGATGGCCTGGATTGTTGATACCTACCAGTCATTAAAGCCGGGCGAAATTGACGGCGCCGGCTGTGTTACCGGAAAACCAATTACACAAGGTGGTGTTCGTGGCCGGAAAGAAGCCACCGGGCTGGGCGTATTTTTTGGCTTGCGCGAAGTGTGCAATATGCCGGAAGTGATGAAAAAGCTGGGTTTAACCACCGGTGTAGAAGGAAAAACAGTGGTGGTGCAGGGATTGGGCAATGTGGGTTACCATACGGCCAAATTTTTCCGGGAGCATGGGGCAAAAGTTATTGCGCTGGCGGAGTACGAAGGCGCTATCTATAACCCCAACGGTTTAAATGAGGAAGAGGTTTTTCAACACCGGGTTACTACCGGCGCCATCCTTAATTTTCCGGGTGCTACCAACCTTGCCATCAATACGGATGCACTGGAACTGGAATGTGATATACTGATCCCGGCTGCCTTAGAGAATGTAATCAATGGTGAGAATGCGAACAGGGTAAAAGCAAAAATCATTGGCGAGGCTGCCAATGGCCCGTGCACACCTGAAGCGGATGAAATTTTTATACAGAAAGGCATCTTGTGTGTGCCCGACATGTACCTTAATGCAGGTGGTGTTACAGTTAGCTATTTTGAGTGGCTAAAAAATCTCAGCCATGTACGTT
>JBBQOJ010000602.1:0-2697 GCA_038330815.1 Chitinophagales bacterium
CATAGGTGCCGAAAAACAGCCTGGAGCAACAACCAGCAAGTCGCTTTCCCCCAACCTCCCTGTTGTGCCCGTGGCTTCCTCAAAAACCTTTTTATTTGGAAATGAATATTTCCCGGTGGCCAATAGGTACCTGCAGCAGAATTGGCGAAACTTGCGGAGTAGCCAGGAGGTGAATGAATTTAAAGGCATTAATTTTTCAAAAACCATTGAGGGTATTGCCCGCAAAGGATATTTTACTGCTTTTGAATATAATCATAAACGCGCCAATCTTATTTCCTTGTTTATTTTTATCGACCAGGGGGGAAGTATGGATGCCTGCGAAGCTTTCGGAAAAGAACTTGCCCTAAGTGCCCAGCAAAGCGAAGTACACACACTTACAACGCCCTATTATTTTTATAACCTCCCGGTAAAAAAAAGGCAGGGAGATGGGGCTGATTATCTTTTATCAAATGAAGATAAAACGGGTACTTACAGCGCTGCCTCCTTGTTTGGTAAATTGAACAGGAAAAATACAGTGCTATTAATTTATAGCGATGCTGGTGCTTTTCGCGGAACTATGGACGAAACCACAACACAACGTGTAAATGACACCAGGGAGTTTTTGCGTTTCCTATTAAAGAAAACTGCTCAGGTGGCGTGGCTAAACCCGGCTCCAAAACATCGGTGGACAAACACCGCTGCTACCGCCATCAGTACCGCCTTTGTGGAAGTTCCCATGTTTGAAGCCAGCGATACCGGCATCGCCCAGGCCGTCAACGCATTAAAAGGTAAAATGGTCATCTATCATTAAACATCAGGAATGCTAACGCTGCAACCCGAATACCAACATTTAAGTGAGGAGGCTAAACTGCGGCTTACTTCCTTTTACCGCAGTTATTGCAAGGGTGAAAACGGCCGCTTGTATGGACTGGGGCACTTGCTTTTTGCCTGCCACGCTGCATTCCCGTTGGTAGTTTCACCCGAACTCGCCAACCTTACCTGGCTAAATTTTAAGAATTATCATTTTGTGAATGGAAAGGATACCGGGCAGTGTCAGTTGGTGGCGGTATCAGACTTTCTCTTATCGCCCATTTGCAGGAAACTGGGCCATCAGCGCTATGAAGTATACCCGGAAATCAGGAGCTTTTTGTTGTTGCTGCTGCAGGATGGACAATGGTTCTCAGGATACGGCATTAAAACCGAAGGCAAAACCCGTTTAGATGAATTGGCTATTTTTTTAAAGCAATTCCTCGCTCAGAAAGCTCCTGATGGTAAGTTTGATGGCGTGGGCTTTCACCAGTTGAATGAATGGGCGGTCGCTTCCTGGACAGATCCACCATTGCTTACGCGTGAGTTCGCCAAGGGTTTTAAAACAAGTGCTGAAAGTAATAATGAAAATGCCCAGTTATGGCTTACGTTACAAATGGATAAAGTTGGGCTGCAATACGGGTTTAATATAACGAGCACGGATAACCGCAGTACCTTGTCGCCATTTTACCGTTTGTATTATTACGGTAAAGCCAGGGAAAAACAATTGTACAATCAACCAGCCGAAGCAATTTATCAATATGCCGAAGAAATCAGTGACTTTATTGACAGCGGTGATGTACAAAATGAACTGGTGGTGAAACTTCCTTTGTTAAAATCCGTAGCTGAAAGAACGGACCGTAAGATAAATAAAGTGCAGCGCGTATTATCCCTTTTGATAGGGGTGGATAGCAACCCGCAGCGTTTTCCCGATGCCTTTGTTTCCACCTACGGTATTTCAAAACTGCGGTCCGTATTGTTCCATCTCAATAGCCATCCAAATTTCGACACCACTTATATCAATGAACTTACTTCGGGATTTGCCACCAGGCAGGCCGTGTTGGCGGCGGTAAAAACCGTGGCAGAACTGGCCCATCCTGAAGATATTTGCTTTCTTTATTTTTCCGGCTTTAGCAGGGAAGAGCCAACAGGTAACGACCGTTTATTTGTTTACCCGGATAACATGAGCAAGCTGCCGCAGGATTATGTAGACACAAAGGAAATTTTGGAAATCGTACAGGTGGTGCAAAAAGCAGGCAGGCCGGGATTCGTTTTTTTTAGGGATGTAAATGAAACCCCCTACGACATTGGTTTGGGCACCAATGATATCATGATTGGATCGGTAAGGCCGCCGGAGGAGCGGCACTACGACAAGGCTAGGGAAGAAATAAATAGCTCTTTTAATGATGCCTTCACCTCTATACTCGGTAACATGAATTGCCAGGTAACCTACCGCGACCTTGCCTCCTGGATGGAGTTTACTATAGCCGGTGAATACCAGTTGGCTGAATCGGGTATCGTACTGAAAGCCAGCACAAAAAATTTAGATCACTTTTTTCTTACCGATATTGCTGCACCGGCAGATAAGGCTATACTAATGGTATTTAGCCACTTGAATAACAACTGGCAGATTTTGCCGGCCGATTTTTTACAGCCATTTATCAACATTCCTGCCTGGCCGCTCGATTACCTCAGCAAACAACCGATAACCACCAATGCCGGTGAAATTTATTTTGATACCGTATCTAAGCAATATATTTTTTCCAGTGAAGAAATGGAGGGACAGAATAAAGAAAAAATATACAAAATAACCACCCGTCTGCCTGACTTATTCAGGATAGGTGCACCAGCAGCGTTAACTGTTGTTGACACCGTGTTAGACACTGCTGCATTGGAGAAGTTACTATCCGA
>JBBQOJ010000603.1:0-2689 GCA_038330815.1 Chitinophagales bacterium
AGTGACACGTATTCATTTTCGTCGATAGTGCCGTTGCCAGCCTGTTTGGCAAATTCAATGGCTACGAGTATTTTTACCGTACTCGCTAACGGCATCAGTTGATGTTGATTCAGTTGGGCCACCGTAGTATCATTTCTCGAAATGTACACCGCAGCCTTCGCCGGATTGGCCACTATAAAATGTAAGAAAGAATCAGCAAGGGCGGGTTGTAGCTGTGCCATCAGCGACGCATTACAAAAAACTACCGACATGATCAGTAAGGCGCAGCGAAACGGGTGGAGGCCTGCCACCCCTGGGTGGATAAGGTTATTCCTCATAGCCGTTATCACGATAGATGGCTTGTACATTAAAAGAAGATAAATTATAAGGAAGATATTAAATTGAATGTCGTTTAGTTAAGGTTGCATACTAACCCTGGCCATCAGCCGTTTCGGGGGGCTCCACCCGCCACTTGGGATTTTACTAACTAGTCGGCATATTAAAATGCGTTCTTCCACATCATACTTTCTACAGGCTTGTTGTGCTGGCCGCTGTATTTGGCATTTTTTTTCTGGTTGTATTTCACTTCAATGGTGCCATCCACCGGGAAATAAATCAATTGGCCGATGGGCATACCGGCATACACCCTTACCGGTTGTTTTACCGAAATTTCCAGGGTCCAGTTACCGCAAAACCCTACATCACCCTTGCCGGCAGTCGCGTGGATGTCGATACCCAGCCGGCCCGTACTGGATTTGCCTTCCAGGAAGGGTACATGGGCATGGGTTTCCGTATATTCCTCGGTAACGCCCAGGTAAAAATGATGCGGCTGTAGCACAATACCTTCTTCCGGTATTTCAAAATGTTGAATGGTATTGTGTTTTTTTGCATCCAGTTCCACCTCCTTATAAGTTGCGAGGTACTTTCCCAGGTGAACATCGTAACTATTGCTGCCCAAACATTCCCGGCTATAAGGCACTATTTTTATGCTGCCCGTGGCTATCTCTTCTAAAATCCTGGTGTCGCTCAATATCATAATTGGTAACTGGTTGATGGGTGTTTTTTTAATGACAATTTTACCCGCTTATCCGCAAATGAATTTTACCCTGGGTATCCACATTAACCGGCATACTATGGTTAATCCGTAATTTAGCGCATTGGTTGGCCCCGGTAAAATTATTCGGCAAAGATTCAATTGTAAATCTACATTCAAAAATCTGTTCCTGGTTTATGCCACTGGTTTATCAACAAAATATCAACGAGTGTACCAAGTTAGGCGTGTGGCATATCACGGAAGAAGAGGCCTTTTTCCTGGAGCAGGTGCCCTTACAGCGGGCTATCACTCATCCAAATAAACGTTTACAACACCTGGCGGGCCGATATCTTCTGCGCCAATTATTCCCGGATTTCCCCCTGCAACTGGTGCAGATAGCCAGTACCCGCAAGCCTTACCTACCGGATGAAGCTTACCAGTTCTCTATTTCACACTGTGGTGCCTATGCCGCCGTGGTGGTAAGCACCGGGTACCGGGTGGGGGTTGATGTGGAATTGGTAACCCCCAAGGTAGGCCGGGTAAAACACAAGTTTTTAACCCCCATCGAACAGGAACTGCTGCACAACCAACCCCGGTTTCCCTTTTTGCTATTCAGCGATCAACTGTTAACCGCTGCCTGGAGCATCAAGGAAGCCCTGTTTAAATGGCAGGGCAGCCAGGAGGTTGATTTTAAACAACACCTGCAGTTGCAACATTTTCACCTGGCACACAATGAAGGTACGGCCAATTGCAGGCTAACCCGGCATGGCGATATTTCCCTCACCGTTCATTTTTTGTTTTTCAGCAACAATTGCCTGTCCTGGGTGGTGAGTGCTAACTAAACCTCCTCCTAATGTTGCTGGTGTACCTCCATTATTTTTAAAAAAGAACATTGCCCCTGCTTTACAAAAAAAATATAAAAATAAAAGGAAAAGTTAAATCTGTTTTTTGTTTAATTTCGTAATTCACTTCGGTTGCCATAATAACCCCTTATTCCTGCAGGAATAATAATATCAATCTTCCTTGAAAAACACTCCTTTGCTAGCTTTTTGCTAAATCACAAGCAATATTAACGTCGTACACTATAATTTCCACGGGCAGGTAATCCTTTCCTTGAAAGCTATTGCCCGGAACAAAACAATTCTATTCACACTAAAAAAAATGATTTATGAAAAGAAAAATGTACGCTGGCTTTATGGCGCTGGTAATGGCTATGCAAATTACTGCGCCAGCATTTGCCTCCTCGCACCGGGAAGCGCCCTTGATTGCGGATGACCCGTTGGCCGATAATACGGATTTATATGCTTTCCGAAGTCCGGATGATCCCAATAAAATTACCATCATTGCCAATTACATTCCCGGCCAGTTACCACAGGGCGGTCCCAACTATTATCACTTCGGCGAAAACATCCGGTACGAAATTCACATCGACAACAATATTGCCACCACCGGCGATGATATTGTGTACCGTTTCACGTTTAAAAGGATGAATGAAGATCCTACTACCTTTTTTAATATCCGGCTAGGAAAAGAAAACCTTAAAACTACCTACCAGATGGAGCGGAGTATGGATGGCGGAAAAAACTTTAGTACGGTAGTATCCAATGGTATGGTGCCGCCACCCAATATTGGCCCACGGTCCATTAGTTCGCCGGTAGGCCTTAACGCACCCAGCTA
>JBBQOJ010000604.1:0-2672 GCA_038330815.1 Chitinophagales bacterium
GATATTACCGACCTGAAAAAGGCGGAAAAAGCAAGCCTCCAGGCTGAGAAGATGGCTGCTTCCGGGCGGTTTATCCGCACCCTGGCACATGAGGTAAGAAACCCCCTCAGCAACATTAAATTGGCAGTTGAAAATCTGATTCAAACCAATGCCAGTGATGACGACCAATTTTACCTTGACATCATTCACCGCAATGGGCAACGTATTAACGACTTGATTACGGAGCTGCTGCAGAGTTCCAGGCCTTCCGAAATGACCTTAAGCAATGTATCCCTGCATGGCATACTGGAACGTGTTATTGCATCGGTACAAGATAAACTGGTGATGCGCAATATTCAACTCACCACCAGCTTTGATGAAAAAGATTGCCTCATACAAGCAGATGCCGCAAAACTGGAAATGGCCATATTAAATATCCTTGTCAATGCAGTTGAAGCGGTACCGGATAATACGGGCATGATCACCGTGGTCACAATGTGGCAACATAAACTGGCCCAGTTGTTTATCAGCGACAACGGCTGTGGCATCAGCCCCGAAAACAAGGCGAAATTATTTGAGCCTTATTTCACTTCCAAACGCAATGGTATTGGATTGGGATTGTCCACTACCCTTAATATATTGCAAAGCCATAACGCCAGCATAGATGTGCAATCCCAATTGGACAAGGGAACCCTATTTACGATTTCATTTCCCCACAATCAACAACAATCCTAGAAATAAATTTTAACCTATCCGTTTTAAATAAAAGTATTTTGTAAGTTTCATTGCCTGGTTGAACTGGAGGCTTCCACTTGAATAACGAAACCAGGTTCTTTACAATTTGGTGTATTGTAGATATTTTTACTCAGTATTCATGATCTTACCGCATAAGCGCTCCTGGCAATTTGAAAATCACTTTTAATAAAAAAGGTTTATACTACCTGTTTTGCCCACTGGCCATTGTATTTGCAGGTTTTTTATACATAACCTCCTACCCTACACGCCTTTACGACTTCTGATATCTTTTTTGGCACATTTTTTTTAATGAATTCCGTGCCTCGTAGGATAGACCACCATTTTGTATGATCTATCCATTTTACCAATGACCTACTATCAATAAAAAATTAAACAATGATCCTTCATATAAAGAATATGGTTTCCCTTAGATGCAATCAGTTGGTTAAAAAAATACTGGATGATTTATCAATTCCTTACCATCACGTTGAACATGGACATATTGAATTAAAATCCCCCATCGCCAATAATCAAAAAAATTTATTGAAAGAAGAATTAAAGAGTTGGGGATTAGCATTAATAGAAGGTAACAAAGAAATACTGGTAGAGAAGATTAAGCATAGTATCATTGATATGATTCGTAAAGATGCAGCTATCTGTTCCATTAAAACATCTCATTACCTCAGCCATAATCTTAATTATAATTATACCTATCTCGCTAATGTATTCTCCCAGGAAACGGGTATCTGTCTTAGCAATTACATTATTGCACACAGGATAGAGAAAGCGAAAGAGATGTTAATTTATGAGGGATTGACCGTATCGGAAATTGCCTGGAAACTAAATTACAGTAGTGTGGCACATTTAAGCAACCAGTTTATAAAAGTAACCGGGTTAAGGCCCAGCCAGTTTAAAAAAAATAACAATAAAACTTTTGTTCACCCTGTTGAAACGAGTACGCTGGAAGCAGTGTAAGCAGGTTCAGTCGAAATGGAATGTTCATCTACCTTTCACCAGTAAAACCAACAATATGAAAAATAAGATAGCTTATATTATGCCCATTGTGCTGGCTGCATCAGTAATGCTCACTGGCTGCGAAGCCATCGGATCAATATTTAAAGCGGGCATTTGGACGGGCATCATTGGGGTAATCCTCGTTGTGATTTTGGTAATATTTATTATCGCCAAATTGTTTTTTAGGAAAAAAGACTGAGATTTGTACGCCACCTGCAATGGGAGAAGCACCGCCAATTGCCATTTTTAATGGCATATTAAATAATTGATTATGGCCAATAAAAAATCATTGTCACCCACCATAGCAGAAGATGGTCTTTTGCCGGATGCTCCCGACAGCAAAGCCTTTCATGATTTTGTTACCGAGGAGATGAAGGGCCTTTACTGGTGTGGGCAGCAACAGGCAAAATGGTATGCCCGTTTACAAAAGGCGGTACAGCATCCCTCCTTTATTAAATTACTGGAAGAACAGGTTATTGCGGTTAACCCGCAGGCCGAAAAAATAGAACAGGTTTTTGAACTCCTGGGCGAAAAGGCAAAGGGTAAAAAATCGCCGGCATTTGAAACGGTAATTGAAGAAAGTACCAGGTTAATGGCGGAGATGAAAAAAAGAAGCCTGCTTCGGGACACCTTAATTTTATTGATTCTTCAAAAGGCCGTGCTGCTCCAACTTGCTTCCTGCGATGTGGCCATCCTGGCATCCGGAAAAACTGGCAATGAAGAAATCATTCACTTGTTGGAAGAGAATCGAAAAGCCAGTATGGCCTCCACCGACCAATTAGCAGCCCTGGCAGAAGAATTGAAAACTGTAAATGAAGCAGCGGCATCTTCACCTGCCGGTAAAAAGGCGGATTCTCCGGAGGTGGCTGCAGTATACGATTCAATTAATCTTACCGTCAAAACAACGCCGCAATGACGAATCATAACAATCAATTATAAAAAAG
>JBBQOJ010000605.1:0-2666 GCA_038330815.1 Chitinophagales bacterium
AATTTTGAGTAAGTCTGCCGCCTGAAACAATCTCCATTAAAATCAAAAGGGTTTCAAATCAATGAAACCCTTTACCTGTCTATGTGACACCTCAGGGACTCGAACCCTGGACCTACTGATTAAGAGTCAGTAGCTCTAACCAGCTGAGCTAAGGAGTCCGGTTTTTGGAGGGCAAAACTACGAATAGAAATTTATTAATCCGTTTCATTTAAACCATTTATTTTATCATTGTTTTAATTTATTTACCAGGCTGTCTTTATTAAACAGTTGATGAAAAGGTTTAATTATTGTTAGTTGGTTCTTCATTAATAAACAGCCTTATTTACTTTGCTGCCTGCACAAAGGAAATATCTACCGTGAAATGGATTAATTTTGATCTTATTTCAAAAAGACCTAAAGACCTACTCATCAATGAACCAACGGCTGAAAGCACTTTCTGAAGAATTGGAAGGAGAATTATTTTTCGATAACACCATGCGGATTTTATATGCCACCGACGCATCTGCCTACCGTGAAATGCCCCTGGCGGTGGCCATTCCAAGGTCGGTGCAGGATTTAAAAAAGTTAATCCACTTTGCCAAAATAAATAAAACATCCCTCATTCCACGCACTGCCGGTACTTCACTGGCCGGGCAAGTAGTAGGAGAGGGGATCGTGGTAGATGTGTCTAAATATTTTACCGGTATCATAACACTGAATGCAGGGGAGCAATGGGTACACGTTCAACCCGGCGTTATCAGGGACGAATTGAATATGTTTTTAAAACCACACGGCCTGTTCTTTGGGCCCGAAACTTCCACTGCCAACCGGGCAATGATGGGTGGTATGGTGGGCAATAATTCCTGTGGTTCCAATTCAGTGGTATATGGCAGTGTGCGGGAGCACCTGCTGGAAGTAGCAGTGTTATTGAGTGATGGTACCGAAGCCGTATTTAACACCCTGTCACCGGAGGAGTTTCATTTAAAATGCGAAGGCGACCACCTGGAAGCCAACATTTATAAAACCGTGCGTTCGCTGTTAAGCAATTATGATAACCAGGTGGAGATAAGAAAGCAGTTTCCCAAAAAATCCATCGAGCGCAGGAACACCGGCTATGCCGTTGATATGTTACTGGATACCGCGCCGTTCACCGCCGGGCAACCCGATTTTAATTTTTGCAAACTCATTGCCGGTTCAGAAGGAACGCTGGCATTTATCACTTCCATAAAAATTCATGTAGACCCCCTGCCGCCCCGCGAGGTAGGACTGCTCTGTGTACATTTTAACAGCATTGATGAGTCGTTGCGTGCCAACCTGGTGGCCATGCGCTTCCGGCCCAGCGCCAGTGAATTGATAGACCATTATATCCTGGAATGCACCAAGGACAATATCGAGCAAAGTAAGAATCGCTTTTTTGTATTGGGCGATCCAGGTGCCATCCTGGTAATTGAATTTGCCAGGGAAACACGGGAGGAAATTACCGCTATTGCGGCACGGGTGGAAGCGGAGATGCGGGCAGCCGGATTGGGCTATCATTTCCCCTTACTTTTTGGGGAAGATTCAAAAAAAATCTGGACCCTCCGCAAAGCAGGCCTTGGCTTGCTCGGCAATTTACCCGGGGATGAAAAAGCCGTGCCGGTAATTGAAGATACGGCCGTGGATGTGGCCGATCTCCCAGCTTACATCGCCGAATTTAATGAAATTTTAAAGCGCTACGATTTACATGCCGTACACTATGCGCATGCCGGTTCGGGCGAAATACACCTTCGGCCCATACTCAATTTAAAAACAGCGGAGGGCAACCAACTGTTCAGAACCATTGCACAGGAGATTGCCACCCTTGTAAAAAAATACGATGGCTCCCTTAGTGGTGAGCATGGCGACGGTCGGCTGCGGGGTGAGTTTATACAACAAATGGTGGGGCCCAAAAATTATGAGCTGCTAAGAACCATAAAAAAAACCTGGGACCCGCACAACATCTTCAACCCGAATAAAATAGTGGATACCCCCTCCATGAATACCATGTTGCGGTATACACCCGGGCAACAAACGCCGGTGTTTAATACCATTTTCCGCTATCATCACCAGGACGTATTGCAGCATGCGGAGCAATGCAATGGTTCGGGCGACTGCCGCAAAACGCATTTATCCGGTGGTACCATGTGCCCTTCCTTTATGGCCACCAAAAATGAAAAAGATACTACCCGTGCCAGGGCCAATATCCTGCGGGAATTTCTTACCAATTCAACAAAAACCAACCGCTTCAATCATAAAGAAATTTATGAAGTGATGGACCTGTGCCTGAGTTGCAAGGGCTGTAAATCGGAGTGCCCCTCTAACGTTGATGTGGCCAAGCTGAAGGCAGAATTTATGCAGCAATATTATGATGCCAATGGTGTACCCTTTCGATCAAGACTAATCGCCAATTTTACGGCTTCGGCCAAACTGGGTGCATTGGCGCCGGGCATCTACAACTTCCTGATGACAACACCTTTTATCGCTAACACTATAAAACGCATCGTTGGATTTGGTGTTAAACGATCGATGCCCTTGTTACATACCATCACTTTAAAGAAATGGTTTAACCGCCACCTGGCCGAAAAAAGCCACCGGGCCGGCACCGCGCAGCGAAAGGTATATTTGTTCTGTGATGAGTTTACCAATTACAACGATACCGAAATCGGTAT
>JBBQOJ010000606.1:0-2659 GCA_038330815.1 Chitinophagales bacterium
GATTTTCACCGGTGCCGCCAGGTAATGCAACTGTTGGGCTAGCCGTAACCGGCAGTTGTACCCTGGTATGATCTGCAGCAGCAGGTGGGATAACCGCTTCCACTTCAACAGGATTAGAATCAGTGAAAAGAATTCGCTTTAATCCCTTTAGTATACCTTCCTTAATTCCGCTATTGCTATTATTCATTTTGTGATGATGTGAAACAAAAGTAAATGAAATTTAATCTTAAAGTGATAATCAGCAGGTGGTTTTTTATTTGGGTGGTAATTAGCCCATAGGGCCGGTGACCAGGCGTAGGCAAGCATGGCAAATTAGCGGTTATAGCGGAGAAAACAAGCCTCACCGAAGTAAACATTTTACGGTCATTGCTGTTTGTAATAACAATGAATATTTACTGCCAACATGTTGGAATGGATAGCTGATGCGTTTTAATTTTCCCGCCAATTAATACAGGCAGGGTAACTGGGATAAAAAAACCATACTACCCACGGCTGGCACGTACATGGTTTGGCATAGTTTTGTTTATATTCGTAATTCAAAACGCCCACACATGGAAAATGCAACTACCGGTATTGTTACCATTGGAATTCACGCCACTGCTACTAAAGTTTGGGACGGACTTACCAATCCGGCCATTATAAAACAATATTTTTTTGGTACAGATGCCGAATCTACCTGGCAGGAGGGTAGCCCTGTGTTCTTCAGGGGCGAATGGGAAGGGGAATCGTACGAAGATAAGGGGACCATCCTAATTTCGGAACCACACAAAATTCTGCGTTACAATTATTGGAGTTCCATGTCAGGTAAAGAGGATATTCCAGGCAATTATAGGGTGATAACCTACGAGCTTTTTGAAGAAGAAGGTGATACGATGTTAACTATTACACAAAGTAACCTTGCCAGTGAAAAGGATATGGAAGATTCGGTTCAAAACTGGCGCAAGGTGATGAATGATATGAAGGAGCTATTGGAAAATCCCGCAATACCGGAGGAAGAACCAGGCGTGGTGGTACCGCAACCACCGGGAGAAAAGTAATGATGGTTGACCAGGTAATTCGTTTTGCATTCGCGGGTTAATGTTTAGCCCGTTTTTATCGATGTGTTTTAACAACATCTTCAACTGGCCGGATGATTGGCATCATGTGGAATGAAACCATGGATAGGTCGACTTTCACCTGCCACCAGGTTCAATGATTCGGCCTTACTCCCAAAATAATTGGTTTTCTTTGTAGCCGTATGTCACTTCAAATCACTTCCTTAAATTCGGGCAGCAACGGCAATTGCTATTATGTTGGCAACAGTGACGAAGCTGTATTGGTTGATGCCGGGATTTCGTGCCGGGAAACTGAAAAACGCATGCAGCTATTGGGATTGTCCATGCAAAGAGTAAAAGCCATATTTATTTCCCATGAGCATACCGACCATGTGCGGGGGCTGCAGGGTATTGCCGAAAAGTACCAACTGCCGGTGTACATCACCTTGGCCACTTTACGGCATAGCAGCCTTCTCCTGAAAAAAGAACTGGTAGTGCCGCTGCGGGCAGATACACCGGTTAACATTGGTGCGCTTTGTATTACCGCTTTCCCAAAATACCATGATGCTGCTGATCCACATAGTTTCACCATTGCCTGCCGGGGCACGAAGGTGGGGGTTTTTACAGACATTGGCGCGCCTTGTTCCAGGCTGGTTAATTTTTTCCGGCAATGTCATGCGGCTTTTCTTGAATCCAATTATGATGAGCAACTACTGGACAATGGCCGTTACCCCTTATTTCTAAAAAACCGCATCCGTGGAGGAAGGGGGCATCTTTCCAATAAGCAGGCAGTGGACCTGTTTATTTCGCATCGCCCGCCGTTTATGAGTCATTTGTTATTGGCCCATTTATCAAAAGATAATAACTGCCCCGAAATGGTGCAGCAGTTATTTGAACTACATGCCGCAGGTATTACTATCACGGTTGCATCACGGTTTTGTCATACACCTCTTTTTGAAATTAGTGCCGGGCAGTCAAGGGTGGAAAACACAAAAGGCGCACCATCCATGGTAGTGCGCCCAAAGCAATTAACATTATTTTAACCAGGTATTTTAGTAACAGCCTTCCCGGGCTAAAGTAAATTGCCTTGCTTAGGGAAAACTATCATAGGTTTAAAAGTTTTGGCTTCTTCAAAATCTACCAGGGCATAGGAAATAATGATTACGATATCGCCTTCCGCACCTTTGCGCGCTGCAGGGCCGTTTAAACAACAAACCCCGGTTCCCCGGCCACCCTTAATAAGGTAAGTTTCCAACCTTTCTCCATTGTTCACATTTACCACACATATTTTTTCATGTTCCACCATATTGGCGGCATCCATCAGGTCCTGGTCGAGTGTAAGACTGCCTACGTAATTAAGGTTGGCCTCCGTAATAACAGCACGGTGAACCTTAGACTTTAATATCTGAATTTGCATTTAGTATTTGTTTATTTTAAAAGTAAAAGTAGGCATATTTGCTAAGACCTTTCCAGGGAAAGAAGATGAAAAATCACACAAAATTTAAACATCAATAAAACGTATAAACTATACGGATATTGTATAGTGCCTGGTTTATCGCTCCCTGGTGGCATCCCTTATCAGTCCTTCCTCATCCCAACCCGTATCGCCAACGAATTGGATATTC
>JBBQOJ010000607.1:0-2646 GCA_038330815.1 Chitinophagales bacterium
CACCACTCACTGCAAATTTCATCGTTTGGGCGGCACTGATATTGGTGATGGGTTTTATCCTGCTTTTGGGAATAATATATACATTGCCTGCCACCGAGTAAGCCATGGGAATATACACCGCTACATAATCGATGAAGCCAAATTCTTCCATATTTTCTTGTGTGATAAATCCTACCCGCCATACATCATTGTCATCTACATTGGCCAATACATTGTGGATAAACTTCTTTTTTTCGCCGGCAAAGGCTTCAAAAAATTCCTTCAGGGTTGAATAAATGAATTTGATGCCAGGTGTTTTTTCCAACAATTTGTCAAAAGCATCCACCATTTTACTGAAGATATAATTGGAAGAAATATAGCCCACCGAAACAACCAGTAATATCATCACCACAAAACCCAACCCGGTAATATGCCGCACATTGCCCTGCGCATCCCGCATTAGCCGGGGTACAATGCCAAATAAAAGATTGGGTAAAATGCCATCTATAAAAACAAATAAGGTAGTGATGGCCCAAAAGGTGATAGCGATGGGCGCCAGTATCAATAAGCCTTGCAAAAAAAAATGGAATAGCCGTTTATAAACCGAAGGTTGCTTCATATGATGGTGTTTTAATCAAAGTTAGCGGATTGAAAACCGCCACGCAAGATGAATAAATTGTTACGAATGGTAAAATAACTAGACGGAAACTTTGGTTACATTAAAAGTTTCCATAGTTTTGTACCCGATTATGACAGATATAGATACAGGTATACGCATTAAGGAAAAGGCGCATGATTTGTTTATGCAGTACGGGTTGCGTAGTGTGAGCATGGACGATATTGCCGGCCAGTTGGGGATGAGTAAGAAAACCATTTACCAGTTTTTTTCCGACAAGGATGAACTGGTAGAAGCGGTGATTAGCGAAGAGATTGAAAGAAATGAAAAATTGTGTGAAAAGGATCGTTGCAGTTCTCACAACGCGATCCATGAAATTTTTTTAGCGATTGATATGGTGGTGGAAATATTTAGTACCATGAACAGTTCGCTGATTTTCGATATGCACAAGTACCATCCCGGGGCTTACTCCAGGTTCCAGCAACATAAAAATGGCTACCTCTACAACACCATCGTGCAAAACATGCACCGGGGTATTGAAGAAGGCCTCTACCGCAACGACCTGGATATTGATATTTTGGCCCGCTATCGTGTAGAATGTATGCTGCTGCCTTTTCAGCATGAATTTCAAACCGCCGTTAAACACAGCTTTGCCCATATTGAACAGGAAATTATGGTGCACTTCCTCTTTGGCATGGCGTCTCCAAAAGGATATAAAATGATTATAAAATACCAGCAAGATCGATTAAAATAAGTACTGATGGAAATAAATAGTAAAAGCAAAGTCTCCCTCCTTATCGTATTAGCATTAATAACAAGTGGAGTAGTGATGGCACAAGTGGTGAACCGGTTTTCGGCACAACAGGCGATTGATTATGGAATGAAAAATGCCGTGCAGGTAAAAAATACCTTACTGGATGTAATGATACAGGAGCAAACGAACCGGGATATAACGTCGGCGGCTTTTCCACAAGTTACTGCCACAGGTGCTGTTACAGATTATCTCAATATACCGGTAACCTTATTGCCGGGCGAAATTGTGGGCCAGCCGGCGGGAACCTTTACGCCGGTACGGTTTGGAACAAAATATACTGCCAACGGCGGTGTAGCCCTAAACCAACTTTTATTTGACGGGCAGGTATTTGTGGGGCTGCAGGCCAGGAAAACCAGTATCGATTTTCGGAAAAAAGCCGCAGAAGTAACCCAGGAAGATATCAAGGCCAACATCTATAAAATCTATTACCAGTTGGTGGTGAGCAAAACCCAAACCGCCCTGCTGGATGCTAATATTGCCAGGCTGATGAAACTGGCAAAAGATACACGGATTATTTACGAAAACGGTTTTGCCGAAAAATTGGATGTTGATAAACTTACCGTACAAATCGCCAATCTTGAAACAGAAAAACTAAAAGTCCTGAATAGTATCAACAACGGGTACTCGGGGTTGAAAGTGCTGCTGGGCATGCCAATGAAAGACAGCCTCTTACTCACCGATTCGTTAAGCGATGATAACATTAAGAGTAACCTGCTGGAGGCCACCAATTACCAATATACCGACCGGAAAGATTTTCAGTTGCTGGAATTAAACAATAAACTAAATACATACAATATTAAGCGGTACCAGTTGAGCAAAATACCTACGCTGAGTTTTAATGCCAACTATATTAAACAGGCCCAACGCACCGAATTTGATTTTCTAAAATCGGGGCGGCCATGGTTCACCACTTCCTACATTGGCCTTAACCTTAATATTCCTCTTTTTAAAGGGTTTAGTACCAACGCAAAAATTGCCCAGGCGCGGCTGGAATTGCAAAAAACACAGAACCAGGTAGAGGGGCTAAAGATCAGTATTGACAATGATGCACTGGTGGCTAAAAATAGCTTTGTAACCGCCACTGCCACGATGGATTACCAGAAAAAGAATATGCGCCTGGCAGAACTGGTATATGATCAAACAAAAAAGAAATACGAAATAGGAACTGGCAGCACTACCGAAATCAATACGGCCCAGGTAGACCTACAAACCGCGCAAACCAATTATATCACGGCTT
>JBBQOJ010000608.1:0-2633 GCA_038330815.1 Chitinophagales bacterium
ATTTGTCCGCTCATTACCACCTCGTGAACGTTCAATAGCTGCCCTGGAAATTGATTTGAATCGAAACTGCGGCATTAATGTCTAACATGGTGGATAATTTAGTACCTATTGCTTGGGTGTACTTCCCGGGGCAGCAGAACATGGCATGCCCTGGAAAGGAGATATGCCAGTGTTACATGTCGGTGGCGCCTTTGTAGCCAACATGTTAGCCCCGGCCTTTTTCGGAGTATCATTTCCAAACACACCATCAAACAATAACCTACAAAAACGATCCCATGTAAAACCCTGCAGCAAGCGATTAACGGCGATACTGCCGTTTTCATTCGCGGCACTATATTGGCAATACCGTCGTAAATTTTCACCTTTAATGAAAGCAACTACCTCACAAGTACCCGAATTAAAAAATATGGCATCGCTGGCGCGTTGGATGGATGCCAGGTTTACCATCCCCGGCACCGATATAAAGTTTGGACTGGATGCCCTGCTCGGACTTTTTCCAGGAGCAGGCGACTTTGCCACCCTCCTCGTTTCGGGTTATATGGTTAATATACTGGCGAAAAATGGCGCCAGTGGCTTTGTACTGGCCAGGATGGTACTCAATATCCTGATCGATGCCTTAATAGGCTTAGTGCCAATTTTGGGCGACATCTTTGATATTGCCTTTAGGGCCAATATGCGCAACATGAAACTAATGCAGGAACATTATATCGAGGGAAGGCATCAAGGAGGTGCATGGAAAGTGGTGGTACCCTTGCTATTGCTAACCTTTATTGTGATTGCCGGAATTGCATGGCTAAGTTACCAGTTGATCACCTGGTTAATTTCGCTGTTCTGATAAATTAAAAGCTCAATACGCCTTCTCAATACGGGGAAAAAATGCAACTGGCACCTTGCGAAATCGGTTAAATTACAGCAAGACGTAAGAAGCGTACTTTGTATTTCCTTACAGCTGCTTGCCAAAAAATAGACCCGATTGTTGCCCGGCATTATTTTCCTTTTTTAATTGCTGCGAGGTTTTTTATAACGCGGAATTTTACCATCGATTTTATCATTTGTACCGGTAATGGTTGATCCAGGGGGAATTTTACCGATCCTTTCGCCAGTTGGTATCCCCTTCACTTATCTTTAAAAACTTCCATTGCAGACGAGGTGGGATAAAAACAGATATGATGTTTGTACCCACCGAAATGTCCCAGGTTGCCATGCAGGTAAAAAGTGAGTATGCCCTAGCTTATTTTACCGATCGCATCCGGGGCTGCACCGGCAACCAGGGTATGCATGGTGGTTAGCATTGCCTGGGTAGATTCGGGAATTTTGGCGAACTAATGCTTCAATCGTAGTGACTTCATTCATTGATTAAGATAAAATTAATTGTGTCCTAAATGATCCGCCTTTTAATGTTGTACTATGGGATATTTGGCTGCAGGGAAATTTACACCAGGCTTATTAATCACGCGCAGGAGGCTGTAACTTAAAGCCACTTTGCCAGCCCTTCGCCCTTGCTTCACCAAAACAATCCTCCTCTTTCATTGTAATAACTAAAGTCAGCAATTCAGCCTGTTAAATTATGCATACTATTAGAATATTTTTTTTATTTGTTATGGGAATAATTATGCAACACAATTACGCCGCGGCGCAACAGCTGGACCGCACCCTGCTAATTTTCGGTAAAGAAGCCGCACCCGGGACGGTGGAGCAACAATTATTGCTCTTTCAAAAAGATACGGCTGGGATGAAAGAGCGTGACCTTAAAATACAGGTAATTGACGCCGGCAATTCATTAATCAAAAAATACAAGGTGCTGGAAAACCAGTTTACGGTGCTGTTGCTAGGCAAAGATGGAGGCGAAAAACTGCGTACACTTCAGTTACTTTCAACGGCGAATTTGTTTTCCATTATAGATGCCATGCCAATGCGCAGGCAGGAAATGCGAAAAAATCACCAACCCTAAAGTCGGTACCGGTAAAGAAAAAGATAAATAAATACGGACATTGCCTTTGGCTAAACCGTCCACAAATGCAGCCATGGGCAGGAAAATGGAGGGTATAATATCGTTTAGCTGTAAAGAGGGGCAGGTAACGTTACCTGTGAAGTGTTAGCTATTGTTGCAGCTTTATGTAACTTACCGCCGCAATTTGAAATTTTGCCATTTGTTGAAAAAAATTCGATCGTTAGAAAGATATGGGGCAAGGGCGACACGGTACTATTTATTTTTGCCGGTGCCTCAGCAGAATTTGCGCTTAATAAAGCCGTTGACTGGCTTTACTTTACCGGCAAGCTTCCTGCCGATCCGCTGGGGAGGCTGTTCTCCTCCGTAAGGTATGCGAGAAAAATTGTTTTCTCTTCCACCGGGGACGCCAATACAGCCATCGACACCCTGCGCGATATTCATGCTGCCGTGGAAAATAACCGGGGCTTTTCCATACCCGATTGGGCTTACCGTGATGTATTGTTTATGTTGATTCATTACTCCATTGCCGCCTACGAACTATTGGAAAGCAAATTATCCGATAAGGAAAAGGAAAAAGTATTCAATGTTTTTTACCGGGTAGGAACAAGGATGGGATTAAAAGACTTACCAATCACCCATACCGAATGGCTGCCGGTAAGAGCGGCCCATTTAAAAGCCAACC
>JBBQOJ010000609.1:0-2630 GCA_038330815.1 Chitinophagales bacterium
AGGTGATCAACGGTTTCTTTCCAAACTTCGCCACTGCAACTGTAGCCGGGTATCAGTAACACGGGTTTGCCCTTTCCGGTGATGTTTACATGGAAGGCTTTAAAATCCTGAGCCTGAACGGCAAATAATAATGGTAGCACCAGTAGTAACGCGATGAACTTTTTCATAACAGTATTTTTAATTTTATACTAATTGGATGCACCCGGGTTTACTTTATTACAAAAAAAGAAAAATATTTTTTTGACAATAGGATGGCTCTTTATTGCAGGTGGCCTTTCGAATTTAAAAAGGGGGCCCGCCCACTTGCTACGTCTATTAGTTGGGATATTGATCGGGTAGTTATTAATGGTAGCAAGAGTTCAGAACGTAATAATCTTTTATGTACCAAACAACCTGGCTACTATGAAACATTGGTGGCGTCGCACTCCCGTCCTAACGGTGTTCAGCCGGGCGGGCTTGTAATTTTTGTACAACAGGGAGCATAGTGCAATTATACAGGCTAAATCACCACCTCATTAATAATATCGCCAATACCTGCTACCATTATGGTGGCTGGGCAAAAAAGCGCAACAGGAAAATTAAATTATACAGCCTCCCCTTGTTTGGAAGTTTGGGCCGGCACCTGGATAAAGAGAGATGATACTATAAATTTATTTCGATCCCGCCATTTGCATAAAGCCGGGTGTTTTCTGGTACTCCGGTCATTGCCTGGAACGTGCGGTAGGCATTTTTCTGGTATTCGGCCCCAATCGTTGCCGTTAGTCTTGTACGATAGCTGATGAAATAATTTAAAGTAGCGTCTATACTGGTTCGGCCAAAAGTATACTGCGAATCATCATTTGACTGGTAGCCAAACTCTGATTGAAAATTCCCGGCAATGGTAGTTCGGGTATTGGGATAAATAGCATGCGTATAAAAGGCGTTAATACTGGCCAGCCTGCCAATGAAATTATATTTTGTTTCGTTTACTCCTCCTCCTGAGTTGTAAAATCGTACCAACACATCCCTGGTACCATAGGAAGCCTGTATAGATGCTCCGTAGTTATTTTGATGTACGAGGTTGGTGGGAATATATTTATTGATACCGGTTGAAATTGTCAAAGAGGTTGTGGTAAACCTGTCTTGATATTTACTGGCGGAAGAAGCGCCTGTACCACTGTCATCCCTTCCTGAGCCATTGACGGATGGGGTAAAACGTATAAATTTTTCAGTGCCTGACAGCCTTGGATTGTTGAAGGCGAAAAACAGGATGTCATTTAAATTACTAAAGTAGTTGATATCGGTCGTATTAACCAAATCTTGTTGTTGCAGGTAGCCATCTACGGTAGTAAGTACAAACTGTGTCCTTTTACGTTGGTCGAGCACCCGGGTATTGTTGGCCCTGGTGATAGCGCGGCCAAGCCCATTTAATTCATCCGCGGTAAGCACACGTGACAACCGGTTAACGGAAGCCAGTGCTTTATTCAACCACATGGCATTTTGCATATCGGTGATGTTTTCAAGCCGTCCGCTACCGATACCTGTGTTTAGTTGAAAGGAATAGCCATGCGCAATTTGTTTGCCTGGCAAACTGGCCGTTGTTTCCTTATTGTGATTATAGCTGGCATTGATATCGGCCCCAAGTTCCAGGAAACGATGTCTTGTAAACCATTTATTTAATATGCTGGTACAGGGCGAAATTGAAAAACTGCTGTTTCTCTTTGATGATGAAGGTTGAATATTTTTATTGCGGTAAAAGTGTGTGCCCACATAGGCTGAAACGGTGAGCAACTGGAGATCTGTACTTTTTAAGGCGAAGTAAGTGCCACCAAGATTGACGGAGGAACTGTTGTTAATGGTTTCACCACTACTCAATACTCTCTGCTGATACTGGCTGCCCCCACCTCCATTAAAGCTTACAGCCCTGAATTGGTCAATACGGTACTTGAATTTTTTTAGAAGGGAATCATGTTGACTAAAAATCGCAAGGGTTGGCAGGCAGCCTGCCAGCAGGAGTAAAATTTGTTTCAAAGCGGTTAGTTTTGTATTTCAAAAGTAAAGGGATCATCACCATTCATATTGTTAAAACTTGCTGCCTGCTCACCCTTTAGTTTTAATGATTACTGGTTATAGTTGTGGCGCTTTCTCCTGCCAATAAATTTCTTCCCTCTTGTAGTAAAAGTTTACTATCCTCCCTAGCTCAAACAACCGGTGAAGTGCTTTTGCGTTAAATATTCTATTTTTACCAAAATAGCAGCTCCCATACATGCAACCACCCATTGAAGCGATACAACAACTTTTTGAAAATTTTTCTTCCGAAACTATTTTAAGTATCGACAAATTACCGCAGGCGGGTAGTGAACGACATTATTTCCGGCTAAACACCAGTGAAAAAAAATACGTCGCTACCTATGGTGCCAATATCAAAGAAAATGAGACCTTTATTTATTTTTCGAAACACTTCGCTCAAAAAGGATTAAATACCGCTCGGATACTTTGCATCAGCGATGATAAAGCAATTTATATTCAGGAAGATTTTGGCAATGTATCGTTACTAGACCACCTGGAACAGAAGGGTTTTACCGAAGAGGTGTACAACTATTACAAGCAGAGCCTACAGCAACTGGCTATGCTACAGGTAAAGGGGCACG
>JBBQOJ010000610.1:0-2628 GCA_038330815.1 Chitinophagales bacterium
TAAAATAGGGGAGCATCGCCTGGCACAATTGCTGGAAATCCTGAGTGAAGAGGATACCAGTTACACACCCGCCCCTTTATTAAAAACAGTCAATATATCATGAGTTTAATATTGAGCATTGATACAGCCATCGACATTGCCCATATTTGCATTGCCCGAGATGGGGTAATACTTGCAGAAGCGTCCAACAACGATCAAAAAGAGCATGGTGCATTCCTTCAACCGGCCATCAACCAAATGTTGGAAAAAGCAGGAATTGAAATGTCTTCGCTTAACGCCGTGGCAGTAGTGGCCGGGCCTGGTTCCTATACCGGTTTAAGGGTGGGTATGGCGAGCGCTAAAGGGATTTGTTATGCACTGAAAAAGCCTTTGATTAGTTTAAATACATTGGCCGTATTAACTGAGGCAGCTATCATGACGAGTGAGCTTACCATGCCTGATTTTGATGGGTTGTATTGTCCGATGATTGATGCAAGGAGGATGGAAGTTTTTACAGCAGTTTACAATAATAACCGGGAACCAGTCATACCTCCTGTTGCATTGGTGCTAAATGAAACATCATTTGCTAACATCATGTTAAAATACAATATTCTATATTTTGGAAATGGTGCAATAAAATGGAAAAATATTGTTAAAAATTCAAATGCACATTTCATGGAGATTTCCGGCAATGTACTGGCTATGAGTAAATTAGCCGCACATAAATTTAGGTTACAACAATTTGCCAACCTGGCTTATGAGCAACCCTATTATTTGAAGGAGTTTTACGATGCAAATACAGGCACCTGATATGGATAATTACCCCGAACGGTTACGTAAAAACCCAATAAGGATTATAATGTATATAAATTCGTTTGTATCTTTGTTGGGCACAAATAAAATTAAATATCTATGACAAATGACACAGCCATTAAAAGGCCGGATGCAAGTTTGCAACCTATAACGAAGATGGGTACAATTAAAATCGACTACTACAATGTGAAAAAAGCAGCCTTAATTTTAAGGGCGCTTAACCACAAGTTGCGCCAGCAATTGTTAAAACTCATTGAGGAAGAAAAGAAAATTACGGTTACCGAAATTTATGTACGGTTGAAGCTTGAGCAGTCAGTGGCTTCTCAACACCTGGCTATTTTACGCAAGGCAGGAATTGTAACTACACAACGTGATGGTAAGTTTATATTCTATATCATCAATCATAAGAGAATTGATGAAATCAGCGCCTTTGTTAATGAGTTGGTAGCCTAAAGTAATTTTAAGGTTAATTGATCAAAGCGGATGTGGTTACATCCGCTTTTTGTTTTTTATCTTCGCGCTGTGCCCGAGTTAGCCAACTACCCGGGAGCTTTGCTGTAGTTTTGGTAAATGAACAATTACACCGGCAATTTAAGCTGGCTGATTAAAGGGCTATATTGCCTGTTACCGATTGCGCTAAAAAACTTAAAATTATATAATCAAAGCAATCTGTAAGCGCCGGATTGATCAAAATAATTTGAAGAGGGATGAATGCATTATCTATTGAAAGTTTTAAAGAAAAAATGAAGGGCGATGTAACTGTGCTCGACACCAGGCATGGTGATTTTTTTAGCCAGGGCTTTATACCCGGCAGTATATTTATTGGATTGGAAGGCCGTTTTTCGGAGTGGTCAGGCAGTCTGTTATCATTTACCAAACCTATTCTTTTGGTAACGGAAAAAGACAAAGCCGCAGATGCCATTAACAATCTTACCAAAGTTGGATTTGCAGCTATTGAAGGATACCTGGAAGGCGGTTTCGACACCTGGAAAAATGCCGGCGAGAAAATGGATATGATTATTGATGTGGAAGCAGATGAACTTGCCATGGATATACCGCATGACCCCAACCTGCAGGTGATTGACGTGAGGAGGGAGACAGAATTTGCCGACGGGCATGTAAAATCGGCCATTAACCTGCCGTTAAATGAAATGACAGACCTTGCCCTCATCGCGGACTTTGAAGAACACCAGAATTTATATGTTCATTGTGGCGGAGGATATAGAAGTTTGATCGCCTGTTCTATATTAAAAAGCCATGGTATTCACAACCTGAGGAATGTATTGGGTGGCTGGGACAAAATTAAAGAACAACCCACCATTAAGATTAACAAGGAACCGAGTGTGTTAAATTAGGTTTTGCAAAATAAATAAAACCGGCATACCGGGCACCACAATTACTTTACATCAATCCATTGATTACGATAGGCTTCTTCAAAAGGATGTTTCCAGCGGCGATGGCTCCATAAATAATTTTCCGGCTGCTTTGTAATTATTTTTTCCAGGTAGTCGCGGTACCTGAGTGCAAGTTGCTCCGCCGTAAAGTTTGCAGCATCTTCTATCATTTCCACTATTTCAAAGTGGTAATGTCCACGCTTTAATTTTATAAAATTGAAATATACCATTGCCGGGTGATGCTTTACCGCGGCCCGGTGAGGCCCCATAATAAAAGGTACCGGCCGGTTAAAAAAGTTTAACCAATAGGCCTTGGGCGGGTAGGTATTCTGGTCGGCCAGCAGGCAGATGGAATACTGGTGCTTCATTACTTCTATCATCTGCCGTTGAAAGGCATTGTTGGGGATAAGGATGGTGCCGTAACGTGCCCTGAACTTAAAGT
>JBBQOJ010000611.1:0-2616 GCA_038330815.1 Chitinophagales bacterium
ATTTTGGTAAGGAAGAAACTATGCTGGCCCGCATAAAGAAGGATATCATCAACATCCTTATCCCAAGGGTGGTGGCAAAATACCCTAAATATGCCCACCTGTTCAACAATAAAATCAAATACCATATAAATCCTACGGGCAAGTTTGTTATTGGTGGCCCACATGGGGATACCGGCTTAACCGGTAGAAAAATTATAGTTGATACCTATGGTGGCAAAGGAGCTCATGGCGGTGGGGCATTTAGTGGAAAAGACCCGAGCAAAGTAGATAGGAGCGCTGCTTATGCAACGCGGCATATTGCCAAGAACCTGGTGGCAGCAGGATTATGTGGTGAGGTATTGGTGCAGGTGAGTTACGCCATTGGTGTTGCCCAACCCACCAGTATTAACGTGGTTACTTACGGCACTGCAAAAGTAAACCTCACGGATGGCGAAATCGCAAAGAAAGTAATGGGTATGAAATGTTTCGACATGCGGCCCTATTTTGTAGAACAACGGCTTAAACTACGCAACCCGATTTATAGTGAAACAGCTGCCTACGGGCATATGGGCCGAAAGAATGAAGTGGTGGAAAAAACCTTTACTTCTCCCTACGGTAAATCCATAAAGAAGAAAGTAGAATTATTTACCTGGGAAAAACTGGATGCAGTGAAGGAAGTGAAAAAGGTATTTGGGTTGAAATAGGGTACCATAATCAGCAACCCACTTCAACTTGTTGCTATGCGTAATTTAAGAAACAGTTTATAAATTAACGTACAACCATAAGCCATCAAAAAGCTTATGGTTTTTTATTGCGTTATTTACCGCTAATTTTGAATGGTGAAAAATTTCAGACAACAACAGCAACGCCCAAAAAAAAATACCCTGGTAATTGGCCGCAAAGCCATCATAGATGCCCTTCAATCAGGAAAGCAACTGGAACGGATTTATATGCAGGCTACTATTCATGGCGAGGTAATTGACCAGGTTAAAAAACTGGCGGAAGAGCACCGGGTACCCATCAACAAGGTGCCGGTGGAAAAACTCAATGGCTTTAATATTAGCAATCACGAAGGTTGTGTGGCAGTGATCAGTAAAATCCAGTACCAGCAGTTGCAGGATGTGATATCCTTCGTTGTTGATAAAGGGGAGGTGCCGTTATTCCTGGTGTTGGATGGCATTACCGATATACGGAACATCGGCGCCATTGCCAGGAGTGCGTTTTGTTTTGGCGTGAATGCCATCATTATTCCGGATAAAGGAGTAGGCGCATTAAATGAAGATGCTATTTTGACTTCGGCAGGCGCCCTGGAGAAAATAGCCATTTGCCGGGTAAACAGCCTGATGAAAACAGTGGATGATTTGCACTTGAATGGGATCAGGGTTTTTGCAAGTGAAATGACCGCCTCCAAAAAATTATACGAATTGGAACTGCGGGAACCCTGTGCGTTGGTAATGGGGGGCGAGGAGCAAGGCGTTTATCCCGCATTGATGAAAATTTGTGACGAGCAATTTCAGATTCCAATGACGGGAGATTTTGAATCGCTGAATGTGTCTGTTGCCACTGGGATCATTTTATATGAAGCCATGAAACAACGGACAGCATAGGTACCATTCATTCCATTATATCATTATCCGTTTGCTGCCAGGGCTCTGCTGTTTTGGCAGAGGTAGCCACCAGTTGTTCGATGGCAGTAATTTCTGCAGGTGTAAAATAGCGCCATTTTCCCGGCGGCAAATCGCCCAGCGAAATGTTCATGATCCTGGTTCTTTTTAAAATAGTCACATTGTAACCCAGCGCCTGGCACATACGCCTTATTTGCCGGTTAAGCCCCTGGGTAAGGATAATTCTGAAACGGTGTTTACCTTCCTGCTTTACAAAACATTTTTTAGTAACGGTGTTGAGTATGCGAATACCACCACTCATTTGCTGCACAAAGGCGCCCGTAACCGGTTTGTCTACCGTTACCAGGTATTCCTTTTCATGATTATTGCCTGCCCTTAAAATCTTATTAACGATATCGCCATCATTGGTTAAAAAAATCAACCCTTCCGAAGGTTTATCCAGCCTGCCGATAGGAAAAATCCTGGATTTGTAGTTGATGAAAGCAATGATATTGTGTTTGTCTTTCAGGTCGGTAGTACAGGTGATGCCTACCGGCTTATTAAACGCCAGGTAAACCCTTTTGTCTTTCTTTTTGATGGGTTCGCCATCTATTTCCACTATATCGCCCGGCAACACCCGGTTTCCTTTAATAGCCACATGATCGTTGATGGTTACCCTTCCATGGTCAATGTATTTATCAGCCTCCCGGCGTGAACAGAAGCCTGTTTCACTAATGTATTTATTTAAACTCTTATCCATTTAAAAATAAAATTACCAGTTTTATTGCCATAACGGTACGGTAGTACACCGGCACTGAGTTATTTTTTTTAATTACCCCGGGTGGATGGGTATCACCCGTTTAGATTAAGGAGCGTTTCCAGGTGGTAATAGCTACCAATGCTGGTTAGATTTTTTTGAAAATAAGTGCAGTCGCTTATTAAAATTATGCTTTTTGGGTAATTGCTTCTTTAGTGTAGTTCAGCATCCTGAGATTGAGACATTCACTTATTTTTTCAGTAAGGAAGAATGCCC
>JBBQOJ010000612.1:0-2616 GCA_038330815.1 Chitinophagales bacterium
ATATGGGCATGCCCGAAGGCCGGGTGTGGAGCGTGCAGTACGGCTCTATCAGCAATATCCGAAAAGCGCAGCTCGATTTTTTGTATTCCCCCAAAGCCATCAACTGGGTGAAGGAACTGATCAGCCACAAAATTGACTGCCAGGTAGCAATGCTGCTCGCATTGCAGCCCGGGCCTGAAAATTTAAAGGGGTACAACATCTTTAAATCTGCTATCAACAGTATGGAAGATTATAAAAGAAAGGTAGCGCAGGTGGATGCGCAATATATCAGCGATGTAGCGCCATCAGTAAGGGGTTGGGAAGGTGCTGCCGGAAAAAAATATTTTGGCTGTATTGCTTTATTGATGCCGGCAGATTATGCTTTTGAAAACCGGGGCCGTCAGCCGGCCATGGACCCTTTTAATTCCATGCTCAATTATTCGTATGGTATATTGTATGGAAAAGTGGAAGGCGCATTGATTAAAGCAGGGATAGACCCTTATGTAGGCATTTTTCACCGGGATGAGTACAACCGGCCTGCGCTGGTTTTTGATGTGATAGAAAATTACCGCGGATGGATGGATTATGTGGTGATCAGTTTGTGTATGGCCGAAGCCATTCCCCGCGACAGCTTTGAAACCAATGCCGCTACGGGGGGGATATTACTGGGGCCGTTGGCCAAAAGAATATTGATACAATCGGTAAATGATTACCTGGGCGAAATCATTCCCCTTTCTGGCAAACCCATGAGCAGGCTCAGCCACCTGGAAGCCGATGCATTTAAATTAGCTAAAACCTTTTTAAAAGAAGATCCCGATGCTGTTAATAGGTAAAAACATTACGCAAAGCAATGACCCGCTTACCGTAGTAAGTGTGGAACGTATTTACAAGGCATTGCAAAACGGGCAGGGCGAAGTAGCTACCTTGCAACAGCGCCTCCAGATTATCCGCGGCATAGATGTGAACCAATACAGGAAAATGAAAACGGCATTACCCTATATCGTGTGCGCCCATTTTCATCCCTTGCTTCGAAAGAAAGACAATTTCGTATACACCCAGCGCTTCCTGGTGGATATAGATCATTTAAGCGAATATGATATTGACATGCCGGCATTAAAAAAGAAACTACAGGCCGATAGCCGGGTAGAATTATTATTTGTTTCGCCGGGTGGCGATGGCCTCAAAGTATTGTTTACGCTCAATGAAAAGATTACCGACAGCGGGTATTATAGCATGTTTTATAAGGCATTTTGCCTGCGGTTTGCGCAGGCTTACCAGTTGGGCGGGGCGGTGGATGTAAAAACAAGTGATGTATCACGCTGCTGTTTTGTAAGTTACGATGCGGAAGCCTATTACAATGCCGGGGCAGAACGGGTGATAGCTCCTGACTATTTACCGGAGGATAATTTTGCCGCCCTCGATTTTTTAAAAGCGGATATTAAAAAAACCGAAAAAGAGCGCCAGTTAGCCAGGGAGGAACAGGGTACAGCAACACCACCCGGCAACCGTGAACTGGGCGACAGCGTACTGAACGCCATCAAATTAAAAATAGGGCAAAAGATAAAGGCGCCCCGTGCGAAGCAATATGTGCAGCCCGAGGAGCTGGAAACACTGATGGCGCAGGTAAGGGAACAACTGGAATTTGCAGGGGTGCAGTTGCAAAAAGATGCGGCGATATCCTATGGGCGGCAGGTAACCATTAAGGCTGACAAATACTGGGCGGAGGTAAATATTTTTTATGGAAAAAAGGGGGTGCGTATTGTAGGCACTACCAAAACCGGCAGCAACACAGCCCTGTGTAATATGATGGTAGAATTATTAAGAAGTTATTTTGAAAACAACTGACATGGCAAAGCCCCCCAAAAAGGAATACGACCTGGCAGCAAAAGTTGAATTACTGCGGAAAAGTGGGTTCTCTGAAAACCTGCAGCATGGGCGGCCATTGGCCCTTGCAGATACGGATGCATTACTACCCCTGCCGGAAAGAATAAAATTGATACTGGGTATAATACAACAAAACCCATTAAAAGCAACCACCATGAATTACCTGATATTGTATGACATAGCGCATAATAAAGTGCGGGGTATGATTGCCAAATACCTGCTTGAAAAAGGGTGTATCCGGATTCAGAAATCGGTGTTCCTGGCACATACCAACCACCACAAATTTGATGAAATAAGGCAGACTTTGGTAGAAATTAATGATATTTACGAAAATGAAGATAGTATCATACTGATTCCCTTAAATGTAAGCGATGCAAGAAGTATGAAGCTAATTGGAAAAAATGTAAACATTGAGCAAATTGTAGACCGGCCAAATACGGTATTTATATAAAAAGGGAGTTTTATGGAAGCCAATATTGAGCAAATACACAAAGAACTGGTAGTTAGGAATTTGGTTTTCAATTCATTGCAGAATAAACAGGCCGAGAGGCACATCCATTACAATAAGGATTAAGACTTGAAAGTTGTCATCTTGTTTGCTTTTGTTATACAAAGGCCGAGAGGCACATCCATTACAATAAGGATTAAGACTTGTTGATTAACTTTCTTTTCTCCCTTTCAAGAGCTGGCCGAGAGGCACATCCATTACAATAAGGATTAAGACTCCTTTTTTGAGGGAGTAAGTACAATCTT
>JBBQOJ010000613.1:0-2597 GCA_038330815.1 Chitinophagales bacterium
AAGCGCCATCTGCCGGCGATGCGGACATTCATTTTGCGTTGCATACCATTCACCCCTTCGGGCAAAATGGAACAGGGCGATTTGCGTTTCATTGTATTTCACACATACGCCACCGTTAGCGGGTACATCTGTTTCCTGGCAGGCTGCAAACCAGGTAATAGTGGATTGATCTGTTGTTGTTAGCATACATCTTACTTTAAAAGTGGCTATCCTACATGGATAGGTGAAAATGGTTATAAACGCCGTATATCCTATAATACCGTACACCAATAGGTATCCCGGCGGGCAACATCTTACCAAATAAAAAAAGCAAGCAATCGTTACAGGTGGGCGAAAAAAAGGGTAAGCAATAAAAAAAGCAGCAACCAATCGTGGGTGACTAATTAACAGGTATTGGAAAAAACAGGTCGGTCTATTTCAAAAAAAAAGAGTTCACTTTCCTGGCAATGGTATAAGTGTTACGAATGAACAGGTGATAATATTGCTACCCCGCTACTTCCAGTCCATCACCTTCTTCTGTTCCCGCATCGATTCAAATTTTACGGATGGATCTTTTTCTTCCGGTGCATTTACAAAATGGCTGAAGCGCTTTTTAATCTCCGGGTGTTCGATGGCTTCTTTCCACTCACATTTGTAACAAGCTACCAGGGTTTGCATTTCGGCCTCCCATTGCGCTGCCATACCCAGGCTATCAT
Source organism: Chitinophagales bacterium (assembly GCA_038330815.1). Classification (GTDB taxonomy): domain Bacteria; phylum Bacteroidota; class Bacteroidia; order Chitinophagales; family Chitinophagaceae; genus Ferruginibacter. Next base: position 696 of record JBBQOJ010000613.1, read on the forward strand.
TTACCACCACGTTGCGGAGGTATTCGATGCCACCTTCCATTTTATTCAACCAGGTAGCGGTACGGGTAAGGGTATCCGCAGTTTTTATATAGAACATTAAAAAACGGTCGATGTATTGAATACAGGTTTCATCATCCAGGTCGGTAGCCAGCAACAAGGCATGCTGCGGCTTACTGCCACCATTACCACATACGTGCAGGTTCCAACCCTTTTCTGTGGCGATGATGCCAAAGTCTTTACTCTGTGCCTCGGCACATTCACGGATGCAGCCGCTTACCCCTCCCTTTAATTTATGAGGTGAACGAAGGCCCCGGTAGCGCTCTTCAATCCGGATAGCGAAACTAACGCTATCGTGTAGCCCAAAACGGCACCAGGTACTGCCCACGCAGCTTTTTACCGTACGGAGGGATTTACCGTAAGCATGCCCACTTTCGAAACCGGCAGCAATTAACTGCCCCCAGATATCCGGCAAATCACCGAGGTGTGCGCCAAAGAGGTCGATGCGTTGCCCGCCGGTTATTTTTGTGTAGAGGTGGTATTGTTTGGCTACCTGGCCAATGACGATTAATTTATCCGGGGTGATTTCGCCTCCAGGTATGCGGGGCACTACAGAATAGGTACCGCCTTTTTGTATATTGGCCAAAAACCGGTCGTTGCTGTCCTGGGCAGTGTCGTTGCCTTTTTTCAGTATCATCTCGCCCCATAAACTAGCCAGGATAGAGGCTACGGGGGGTTTGCACAACTCGCAGCCATCGCCCTGCCCCAGTTTATCCAACACTTCATCATAGGAGGTTAACGCGTGCAATTTCACCAGGTCAAATACTTCCTGGCGGCTGTAATTAAAGTGTTCGCACCAAACATTCCGCACATACTTGCCCTGTGTTTTCATAGTGGCCAGCATCAGGTCCTTCACCATGGGTACACAACCACCACAACCGGTTCCTGCTTTCGTGCACTTCTTAACAGCATCCATCGTTTCGCAGCCACCGGCTGATACCGCGTTACAGATATCTCCCTTGGTAACACTTTCGCAACTACAAATCATCGCTTCGTCCGGCAATCCCTGCATACCTGCTCCGGTAGTTGCTTCTCCTCCCCTCGATCCGAGGATAACATCACCAGGATCGGGCGGTAATACCATTTTGTTTCTACAGGTTTGTAATAACATATTGTATTGTGCAGCATCTCCTACCAGTATGCCACCCAATAATTCTTTACCATCCGCCGATATATTAATCCTTTTATAAATACCCTTCATCGTATCTTCAAATACCAGGCTGCGGGTTTGATCAGTGTCAATAAACGGGTCGCCAAAACTTGCCACATCAATACCAATCAGTTTCAATTTGGTGCTCATATCAAAACCCGTGAAGGATTTTTCTCCCCCGGCCAGGTTACCGGCTACCACTTCGGCCATTTCATAACCAGGTGCCACCAAACCATACACCATTCCCTCATGCAGCGCACATTCGCCGATGGCATATATAAAGGGATCATTTGTTTGCAACTGGTTGTTTACAATAATCCCACCGCGAGGTCCGGTCAGCAGCCCGCATTCCACCGCCAATTCATCGCGGGGCTTAATGCCGGCAGAAATTACCAGCATGTCAACTTCAAGGGTGGTTCCATCCGAGAACCGCATGCCGGTGATCGTGTCATCACCCAAAATTTCGCTGGTATTTTTACTGGTGTGAATAGTAAGCCCCAGCAGTTCCAATTTATTTTTTAAAATATTGGCGCCGGCGGTATCCACCTGTCGCGGCATCAGCCGCGGGGCAAACTCAATTACCTGGGTGTTGGCAATGCCCAGGTCGAGCATGGCTTTGGCTGCTTCCAGGCCCAGCAGTCCACCGCCAATTACTGCACCTGTTGTTGCTTTCCTGGCGTGGGTTTGCATCATTT
>JBBQOJ010000614.1:0-2573 GCA_038330815.1 Chitinophagales bacterium
TGGTGCCCGACCTGGGAACAGACAAGGTGATGATATACCAGTTTGACAGTAAATCGGGAAAACTGCATCCGGGGGCTCAACCATTTGCCCATTCAGCAGCAGGCAGCGGGCCACGCCATATAGCCTTTCATCCCAATAGCAGGTATGCTTACCTGGTAGAGGAAATGAGCGGCACGGTGGTGGTTTTTGAATATCGTATTGGCAAGCTAACCATGATACAACGCACCAGTGCCCTGGCTGCTGATTTTAATGGCATCATTGGCAGCGCAGATATTCATGTTTCGCCCGACGGCCGGTTTTTGTATGCCAGCAACCGGGGCGAATCCAATAACATTGCTATTTTTTCGATCGGGGAGAAAGGTAAAGTAACGCTGGTGGGTCACCAGTGTACCCTGGGTAAAACGCCCCGCAATTTCAATTTCGATCCTACCGGCAAACTACTATTGGTAGCTAACCAGCAGAGTGACGAAGTGGTGATATTCAACATTGACCGGCAAAGCGGTTTACTAACAGATACGGGCAAACGAATTAAGGTCCCCAACCCGGTATGCATTCAATGGGTAAAAAAATAAATCGCTCCACCAGTGGGGCCTGGTGGTTGTACAGTATCGGACGAACCCTGGATTGTTTTTCTAAAGGTGATTGAAAGTCATCATACAGGCCGGTGCCGCTTTAACCCAGCCACCAGAACCCAAACCTAAAATAGGACATCGGGTGGTTACCCGGATGTGCGGCCATCATTTTCTTCCGCCCTTATCTCGTCCAGCCTTGGGCGCAACCGCTGGCGGCTTTTGTTAAATACCATCCTTCCTTTTTCAATGCCCTTTCGTAGTTGCTGCTGGGTTTCCAGGGGAAGCTGGTACGTGTTTTGGCAGGCGGTAGAGCAACACCCATTATAAACACGGGCGCATTCTGCGCATTGAATAAAGAGGAGGTGGCAGCCATCATTGTTACAATTAGTATGGGTATCTGCGGGCTTACCACATTGATGGCATTTAGCAATAACATCCGTTGTTACCCGTTCGCCCAACCTGTCGTCGAAAACAAAATTTTTGCCTATAAACTGGCTTTCTAATCCCTGTTCCTTTGCCTGGCGAGCATAATTAATGATTCCGCCTTCCAGGTGAAATACGTTAGTGAAACCATTGTGTAATAAATAAGCACTGGCTTTTTCACAACGGATTCCGCCGGTGCAATACATGATGATCGGCCGGTCTTTGTTATCGTGCATCATTTTCACTGCCATTGGCAACTGTTCCCTGAAAGTATCACTCGGTATTTCCACCGCGTTTTTAAAATGTCCCACTTCGTATTCATAATGGTTGCGCATATCAATAACCACGGCTTTTTCATCCGCTAACAACTGATTCATCTGCGCCGCATTTACATAATTACCCTTCATCTCCATGCTAAAGGCAGGATCTGTAATACCATCTGCAACAATTTTTTGCCGTACTTTAATTTTCAATACCCAAAACGATTTACCACGGGTAGTATCGGCCGCTGGTGGAAGCACATCCTGCACTGCAATATTTAAACGAAGGTCCTTTAACGGTTGAATAGCCAACAGGTAGGTTTTAAACGCTTCCAAATTACTAACGGGAACACTTATTTGCGCATTGATTCCTTCCTGTGCAACATAGATTCGGCCGAATACCTTTAAAGTATCAAGGGCCTGGTACAATTCGTTTCGAAATAATGTTGGATCGGCTATGGGGAAGTACTGGTAAAAGGAGATGGTGGTGCGTGGTTCAGTTTCATCGTACAGTTGCTTCTTTAGCTCCGCCTGTGACACGCGGTTGTGAAATACGGCCATGTTTTAAAATTTGATCCCGCCCGGGGCGGGAAATTTACAATAGTGCTTTTGTACTATAACACACTTATGCGGATTGGATGCTTGCAGGGCAAACCAAATTCGCGGCAAAGATAATAAAAAGCAGGTGTCGGGCGGTAACAGGTACAGCACAGTTTTGCAGGCGCAATTGGCCCGGAGAAAAAATAACAGGGGAATTAATATGATAACACCCTGCTGTACAAACTTCATCGAAAAGTTGCCAGGCTGGAAAAATTAGCATAATTACTGGTGGCAATACATACCATATTTGCATGGTGGGCTATTAATTTCCACTCATTAAGTTGTTTCATCCAAACATAGGTGTAGCGCCTTTAAACTATATCTCCTGACCCAGGTTCACCGCCGTCCAGGAAGAACGTTTCACTTCTCATAAAGATAACTATGTATCTCTAAAGCCGCATACAATGTATTGCCCGAAAAGGGGGCCTGACGCTGTAATTTCAGTTGTACTCCACTATCAGCATTGGTTGGGGCATGACTCGTTCAAAATAAAATCGCAAATTTTATCCTCCTATTTTTTATCCGTATTTTCCCCCAGCAGGCGATATTCTAAACCTAAACCTGCTGCATTGCATTACGTTGGTGGCAGGGTTCATTAAGACTTCATAACATCAATTATAAAACTTAAACCGGCGATTTTTGACCGGGTGGTTTTAACCTTTAAATCCGACACCCTATCAACTTTTCAATAGAAATCAAGTTTTAAAAATCACTCCCA
>JBBQOJ010000615.1:0-2568 GCA_038330815.1 Chitinophagales bacterium
GGGTTGTCTCTTCTTAATTTTTCATCTATGCCAAGGATATCCTGTAACTGGAAGATGCTCCACATGGCGGGTGAATACAGGTGTTGAATCACAATTTCCTTGTTAATATATGCCTCACAATAAAAAGGCGATTCGCCGGTATGCCCAAGGATGCCATTATAAAACCGTTGGGTTTTGGCAGGATCTTCTTCCCACCAGCCACGGATGGTACTCATATCATGCGTTGATGGTGTAATCACGGATAAATAGGGTGCATCGGCAGGATGAAAAAATGCTTCAGTTGAATCTTTGGGCATCCGTTGAATTTCAAGGCTCAAAATCCCTAACTGCTCCATTACTTCCGGTACACACGCCGGCACCATTCCCAGGTCTTCGCCGCATACCAGCATATCGGTGCTCCGTTTTAACCCGGGCAATTTATTTAAGGCCTCCTTTTTCCAAAAATCATCCTGCCGCTTAAAAAAGTAGTTGATATATAACTGCTTCAATTGGTGTTTGGAATGCTCATCCAGGTCCCTGAAAGAGGTGGTCTGGTCCATGTTAATGCGGAAATGGTATTGCTGCATTTGTGCACCCTCTTCTTCAAAAAACACCACATTACTGATCAGGTCGAATAAGCCGGCACGGGTAGCATTATTTTTTTCAGAGGCCGGCAATTTACTGAAATACACTTCCACCTTCCGTTGGGTATCCACCACGGGCTTTAACTGGTAAGTGCCCTCCTTCCAAAAAAGAAATTCTTCGATAACGGCATCGGCGGAGTCGCCGAATTTTTCCCAAACTACCTGCGGGGAGATGTAAGGCTGGCAATAACGTTGATGCTGAAACGAAATGCCCAACTGACGTATTTCATCAATGTGAATGGGAATAGCCGGTACAAAGCGGCCCATGATGCCTTCTACGGCATGCAGGGGAATGCTCCATATCCTGAAAAAGCCAAGGATGTGATCAATGCGGAAGGCATCAAAATAAGCACTCATCTGCTCAAAGCGTTTACGCCACCAGGCAAATTCATCCTCCTGCATTTTTTTCCAGTTATAGGTTGGAAATCCCCAGTTTTGACCCTTGATGGCAAAATCATCGGGCGGAGCCCCGGCCTGCGCGTTCATATTGTATAATTGCGGTGCCATCCAGGCATCACAACCGTAGCGATATACCCCAATGGGTAAATCCCCTTTAACTATAATCCCGTTGCGGTGCGCATAGGCAGTAGCATCGTTTAACTGGCGGTGAAGGTGATACTGAATAAAGTAATGGAGGGCAATCTGGTCGTAGTGCTTTTGACCAGGGGAGGCCAATGCCTGCACTTCGTCTTCATCAAAAAGACCTTGTGTTTTCCATTGGTTATAATCCACGGTTTTATATTTATCGCGCAGGTAACAGAAAACTGCATAGGGTACTAACCAATGGCGGTTGAGATCGAAAAATTCAAAATAACGCGTGTCATTCAGAAAATCATTTTTCTGTAGCGCAAATAATTTTCCGGCGATGTCAAACTTAATTTCCATCACGCGTACATAGTCTACCTCGGAACAATTGTTTAAGGTTATTTTTTCGGCTGCCAATGGTTTCAATACAGCCGCGTTTTTGGCTCCCGCCACTTTTTCAAGATTCAGGTACAGGGGATGCAAGGCAAATGCTGAAATGGCGGCATAAGGATACGAATCGAGAAAAGTATGGGTGGCGGTAGTGTCATTTACCGGCAACAACTGGATAAGTTTTAACCCGGCTAACTTTGCCCAGTCCACCAGCAATTTGATATCAGTGAATTCGCCGGTGCCTAATCCCTCGCGGCTTCGCAGGCTAAATACCGGAATGGCCACACCTGCACCCTTCCAGTGTTGAAAAGGCAATTGCGCAAATCCATCATGTACAATGGTAAGGGCGGGTTTACCACTTTTACTGTTGATTGTTCTGTTTTTGCCTGATTCAAATAATAGAAAAGTTTTTAAGCGGGTATTGTACACACCGTATTTATAGGCAATAGGAAAAACCTCATCAACTAAATTTAGTTTGATCGTATACCAGGTACCGTCTAAAGTGAGCAGCGAGGGAGCGCTTGTTTTCCATTCGCCCAGGGAAAGGCCGCTGCCCGCAATACACAGCACTTCATCCTCCTTTAACAACGGCGCCTTTACTTTAAATTCGTGTGTATAATTTTTGGGCTTTTTGTGTTTACTAGATCCACTACCGGGTTTTAGTAGCACCTCCCTAAAAGCTTTTGTGTAAAAGCTATTTTCCACCTGGCCGGCATGATTCCAACTATCAATTAATATGATGGTGTTGGGCTGTCCTTTACTATGGGAAATAATCCGATCGTTTCCCCATTCTATCACCTGGCTTCCATCCCGCTCTACCAATAGGTAGCGGTATTCAACAGGTTGTTCGTTTAATTCCGTAGTGGAAATTTCTATCCTTCCATGCCAGTAATCTTCATTAAAATATTGTAAGGGGATGGCCTGTGCGGTATCGTTATTTCCTAATGTGCCGGTACTGCCGGACACACATAAGGTTTGACCGTATTTCGTTGAAAAACGGATGTAGAAGTTAAGTATCATTTAAATAATG
>JBBQOJ010000616.1:0-2559 GCA_038330815.1 Chitinophagales bacterium
AATTTTGTCCATCGTTAATTTCAGCGCCTTCAATTTTTCTGCGTTACTCATTGTAATTGTTTTTTTAAGTGATGTATCTATCTTTTATTGGTGGTAAAAATAACCAGCGAATCAAAGATAATTGCTTTCTTTTATTAACACTAATAAATTTAGTAAAATTTAGTAAAATATTTAGTCATTCTTTACTTATTAAAAAACCCCGTCCCAGAATGCGGAACAGGGTATTTTCAAGTTTGAAGAAAACTACTTAGTTTAAACCCGGGGAGATGGGTAAGAACGGATGAAAACGGGCGAATTTATTTAATCTTGGGTTTAAGCATTTTCTCCCAATAAATGGTTAATACAAATAGACGACAGATTATCGACCTAAACAATACCACAAAGTGTTAGTTTTTGAGTGTTGACTATTCATTTCAGTTTAAACGTTTTTGTTAGTTTGTTCAACAATATGTATGTTTTTATCATTCGTAAAGTTGAGTTTTTCAATGTTAAATAATTGTTACCCGATTGATGTTGGGTTTTATTTGAGTTATAAAAAGGTAACCTTTGCATTCTAAAAGATAGCATATGAATTGGGAAGTAGTAACAAATGACCGTTCTTCCTTACAGGAATATCGCCTAATCGATCACAATGAATGCAAAGTAATTGTGAAGTATAATCCACTCCACCGGTCTGCCAGGATTACCAGCGGCACCCACCATCGGTTATTTTACCTGGAAAGTGCAGGATCGCTCAGTGGCAAAACTATTTTCAAAAACGAGTACGGGATGGAAACCGGGAACCTTGTCCACGACAAGTTTCATCCTCAGGAAGGTTCGGTGGTTATCGACAATAAAAAATACAAATACCTTTTACAAACAAATTCTTTACCCGAAATGATCATATATGAAAATGATCATCAACAACCGATAGCCACCTGCACCTTAGACACACCCTCACCAAATAATAACTACTCCGTTAACACCTCTGCCATCGATAATAATTGTTTCCTGCTCGGACTTTGCTGGTACCTTTTTTTACCAGAGGTAAAGCAGGATCATTTGCAGCTTGATCCTGTTAATCATTAATTTTTTACAACTACCGTTACCGTGTACCCGAAAAAACCACTTCTCTAGTTGAGTAACTGATTTGCGCAGCGGGCGTTTTCAATTGGCAGCTATTTTTAACTGCTACCTGCATATCATTTCAACTAAGACGAATCTTCCACTTTCAACTTCACTCGCAGCTTTTACAAGGTAGCTATCCTTGGTTTTTGTAATTACAGGCCGGTCGATTATTTATTGGCAACCAGATTGTTTATATATGGTAATTAGTTAACCCTAAACGCTCATGTATGAAAGTTCTTGCTATTATGTTAATCGTAGCTGGCATCCTGATGTTGATATTCAGGGGTGTAAGCTTTTGGACCACTTGAAATCAACAAAAAAGACCGAAAGTCTGTGGGATGGTCCATCTACGCCGGTGGTATTGCTGTTGCCGCGGGTTTGATTATATTGGTGGCTGATAGGAAAAAGGGATAAAACCTCAGTTAATGTCTTAGCTGGTAGGCTAACTCGGAAAAACAATGCCGGTAAATTATCATCTTTTGCACATTTTTGTGCTATATTTTGTGGTGGCAAAGTGTAAATGCAGTATTAATTAGTTTTAACCCTTCACCATTTTAGTGGTGAAGGGTTTCTTTTTCAATATCGCAGCAATGCCGCAGGTTCCATTTCCGGGCCGTATAAATATTTCCCCACACCCCCGCTCCTCCATCGGCCAATTCGTACCTTCGCCGGATGGCAAATTATTTGGAAGAATTGAATGAACCCCAGCGGGAAGCTGTACTACATAAGGATGGACCGATCATGATTATTGCGGGCGCCGGAAGTGGTAAAACCAAGGTACTTACTACCCGAATAGTGCACCTGATGGGCTACCATCACATTGATCCCTTTCATATTCTTGCACTCACCTTTACCAATAAGGCTGCCAAAGAAATGAAGGAAAGAATTGAGCGTACCCTGGGTAATTCGGATGCCAGGAATCTGTACATCGGTACTTTTCACAGTGTTTTCGCCAGGATTTTAAGAGGCGAAGCCAATAAAATAGGCTATCCCAACAACTTTACCATTTATGATACCGATGATGCGAAAAGCGTATTAAAAACGGTGATTAAGGAAATGGAATTGGACGACAAACATTATAAACCTAATACCGTTTATAACCGTATTTCTTCCGCTAAGAACAGCCTGGTTGGCCCAGCTGAATACATGAATGATTGGGCAATACAGCAGGAAGATGCACGTGCCAACCGGGCACTAACAGGTAAAATTTACGAAGCCTACAATAACCGTTGCTTTAAAAACGGTGCGATGGATTTTGACGACCTGCTGTTTAAAATGTATATCCTGTTGAAAAATCACCCGGATGCATTGAGTAAATACCAGCGTAAGTTTAAGTACATCCTGATAGATGAATACCAGGACACCAACACTTCGCAGTACGAGATCATCAAACTGCTTGGCGCCATGCATGAAAATATTTGCGTGGTGGGCGACGATGCGCAAAGTATTTAT
>JBBQOJ010000617.1:0-2540 GCA_038330815.1 Chitinophagales bacterium
AGTAATGCTTTCCGTTTTTTTATAGGTAAACCGGCTATCTGCAAATAACGATTGTAAGAGTGTCACCGGTTTTTTTTCCCTGGCCATGTACTCGAGCAGTGTTAATTTCTCCAGCAAAGAATCAGTTTGAACAAGAAAATATTTCTTTACGGCTTCCTCACCAAGCTCTATTTTTCCGGTGGAACAGCCTTTAAATAGTAACTGCGATAACATTAACGCAAGTAGAATAAAGAAAACAACTTTTATCTTCATAATTACATTTGTTAAATAAATAATCCCCTCGCTGTAACGAAGGGATTATTTATTCTATAACGAAAAATTTTTTAGCGGGGAACTCCTTTTAGTATTAGTGTTTGACCGCCTGATTTGTAAGGTTGTATAGAAGAAGCCTTACTTGGGTTTAAAAATTTGTCGCCTTCTACCCAGGTATGTGCATGAATATTAATTAGAAAAGTGTTAGGCTCGTTTATGATATCCGATATATCAATCATCGCACCGTGCTCCCAGGTGGCAAATCGTTGATCATTGGTAGGGTTGTATTTTGTACCTATTGTTTTGTTTTTTAAATCAATCATTCTTTTTTTGGTGCCTGTAGCAATATCATATTGCCAAATCAAAGAATTATGCGTTGCCCCTGGAAAAAATGAATCGCCATCTTCCTGTATGTACACATAGTTGTTGGTTACACAAACATTATCAGGGTTAATAATTTCCTGGCCGGGGTTGAGATCGCCATCTTCTACTACCTCCAATTTACCAGTAAGCGGATTAGCAGCATCCATTTTCAACCTGTACATACGGCCCCAGTAAGTTTTCTCTGGTTGTCCACTAACACCGTTTGCAACAAAATAAACTTCTCTTCCGTTAGCACCACCACCTTTTCTATAATCCAGATCTTCCACCCTTGCAAACTGAATAGATTTTAAGGAGCTGTTTAAGTTTTCAATTTCCGCACCGGTTAAATTCTTAGCGTTTACTACCTCTGTAAATTCTACATCATACATATTTCCTTTGGTCATGTTTTTTTCAATCTGGTTCAGGTTTGTTCTTCTTAGTACATATAACTTACCATTTTCGAGGTCGCCAACTGTATTTGAAACATAGAGGTATACTTGTCCGTTGCCAGCATCTTCCCCAAGAATAATCACCGTTTTACCGGCATACGCATCTTTAGGAAGTGGAACCGAATTCTCCCCGCTAAACTTTCCCAGGGCGGGCTTAACCCTTGATTGGTTGGAGGGGTCGGCAGTTGCGATAGGATCAATTGCATGTGTCATTGCATTTACATTGCTTTCACCTGTTGTTAAAAATACTGGTTTTGGAAAACCATGCTCCTCAGGTGTCGCTAAAGTACCCGAACATAACCGAAACATACCACCATCGCTGTTTACAATATACTCTCCTTTCACGGGGTTAAGTTTTTTATCAAGAAAAACCCTTGAAACAGCCCATGTATTTTCATGGTTTGTTACCATAATATATCCGCTGCCGTCAGGATTTTTCAGAAACCCCTGCCCATCAGGCGCTCCGCCAAATACAAAACCAGGAGAGCCCGGAATGGTATCGCTGCTGCTGATTAATGTATACGCATTTACCGATGAAAATGCAGGATCTATGGTAACAAAGGACCCGGCATTTGAACGGTTTTTGAACTCAGCCTTGCCTGTTGCTTCTGAGTCATTTTTATCGCAACTTAACATGGCAACTGATGCAATTGATGCAATCAGCATTAAACGTGATAGTATTGTCATAAATTAATTTGCTGTAAAAGTATCCCGGTAAGATAGCTAAATTGTTATTGGAAGTTTACCTTATTGTTAAATGAACTGTTGGAATTAGCAGCGTTGCGAAATCACTTTTTTTAAAGGACCGCCCGTGCAAATAAGGTGGTGAATTTACCGAAAAAAGCCAATTTTTAGGGACGCCTAAAAAAATTTAGTAGCTATTATAGAAAAATGCTGGTAATGCCACTTAGTGAGCGACACTTTACAACATAAATTAACCTTTCGCACCAGTTGCCGTGGCAGTGTCGCGGTAGTTAATATCATTCCATTGCCCGGAGAACGACAGGCCCTTCAGCAGCCGAACCGTTTTAATGGAATCCAAGGTGTCTATTCAGCAAAAACTGGTATTACCGGTGCAGCGGTGTGCTTAAATGAAGATTGGGCTTGAAATGGCTTGTAAAAAATACAGGTGCCAAGCAGTAAAACAACTACAGGTGTTGGTTACGTTGATTCATCTTGTTAGATGTTATAGCAATATCTTTTTAAAATTACCTGGGCAATCCTTTACCTAAGGTAGGTTAGGTAACAGGTTGGTGGCGCTCCCCCTCGGCTGGCGTGCTTACCCGCCATTTCAAAGATTACCAGCCAACAATATATTGTATCATGCATTTACTGATTTAACGCCACCCATTGGAATCATCGCTTCCAACGGTTATCACTTACCCCTCTTGCTTGCCTTTGCTACCACTGCCATTGTGTTGCGTTGCAATTTCCTTACGCGTTGCTGCGCCCTAACGGCAGCCGCTTTAAAGGTAG
>JBBQOJ010000618.1:0-2525 GCA_038330815.1 Chitinophagales bacterium
CTAACAGAACTGATGGCTACTTTAACACCCAACAAATGCCTGGTAGAAAATCGCAGGGCCACTTTTACATTTTTTCCGGTTGCAGTAGTGTGGTTTCGGGTACTGTCATCTATAAAAAAATAATTTTTTACCGGTGAAGAAAAAAGTGCCGCGAAATAAACTTTCTGGCCTTTCGCCCAGCCGGTACTATAACGGTAACCTATCAAGGTGGAGTCGTTCAGTAATTGTAAACTGCCATCGGTGCTTTGATCCCAGTTAATAGCAAACCCCATGTCAAACCTGAGCCAACCCGTTGCGCCAGGAAAACGATACTGGTGATAACCCGTACGGTTAGTGGCGGTTAATTCGCAGTTAATACCATTATCGAGTTTTACCTGGTAATAGCCCGGCTTGCCGCTTTCATTGGCGTGTGAGAAGGGGATTTTTATCTTGCTGTTCCTTATTTGCAGGGTGTCTGTAAGGGGTAATAAAGAAATGTCGCACCAATCACCAATACCTGTGCCGCTTAAATGCGTATGACTAAAGCCGGCAATGGTGTTGCTGCTGTAATGATAGCCACTGCACCAGTCCCAACCTGTTTCGCCATTGTCCGGACTCAACTGTACCATACCGAACGGTACCGTGGCGCCAGGATATACATGGCCGTGCCCACCAGTGCCTAAAAATACATCCACCTTTTTTGTACGTTGTTGAGCACCGGCTGACAATACCACAACAATAACAAAAAGGCTGCTAATCAGTTTATGCATCATTTACAATTGTAGGTGATCATGGCAGGTAATTATTACTATCAGGGAAATAAGTCCTGGCTTTTCGTTAGTGGCGCTTCCCTGTTTCCTGCCTATTTAATGTAAGGGTATTGTAACCGGAACCACGATTGCTTATCTTTTACACCTTCATAAAAGAAGAAGCATTCTCCTTTAAAACCCAGTAAACGGTTTTGCTGAATCATCTGGGTCATAAAGGCGTCGCTTTGAATGGTGCTGCCAGATTTTACCAATACGCCGGGATAGAAGGCCACGGCGTTATTTTTATAGTAACTTTTTTGCTGGTTTAAAGTGGCCGTATAGGCATTGATATCGTAGCGGTAGCATTGGGGCATCACCATATCTACCCAGCCGCTATCCACCCAGGTGGGCCAATCCTGTAAATACTCATTCAGGCTGAATGGATACGGACTGGGCGACATAGAGAAGATCATCGTGGGCTTAATCGCCTTAACTTCTCCCCTGAGTTTTTTTAGAAATGCGTTGAGTTTCTTTGCCCGCCATTGTATCCAACCTGCATCCTGGTAACTGGGAGGAGGGGGCATGCCATTCTCCGTAAAATATAAATTGGAGGTATAGGTATCGTAACCGGCGGTGGAAGGTACTGCAGGAAGTCGGTCATCTCCCTGTACACCATCTACATTGTATTTAATAATCACTTCCTTGAAAAGGCTGATCATATAATCCTGCACTTCGGGGTTGAATGCGTTGAGCCAGTCGAACCCATTTTTTACTACCAGGTTGCCACTAACATTTTTAGCTGCCCAGGCGGGTTTTGCCGCAACAATATCACCACCGTTGGCAGAGTAGGAGGAAGAAAAGCCATATTCGAACCAGGCGTGCACTTTAATTCCGGCGGCATGGCCCTCCTCAATCATCTCCTGTAGCGGATCCCTGCCTGCACAACGTTCCATAATCGGCTTCCCAATCAGGGCATTCATAATGGCACTGGGATACACCGTGCGGCCATTATTATATACCACTATAAATATATGGTTGATGTTGGCGGTTTTGCAGGTGAGCACGCACTGTTTGATATTTTCGCGACTGTCCAGGGCCGTACTTGCTGCAGTGGTAACCCAGGCACCTCTTAAGGCCGCCGTATCCCATACAGGTGGCGGTAAAACAATGGGCCCGCCGCCACCTGTTCCACCGCAAGTATTATATCCTCCATTATTTTTTTTGCACGAGATAAAAGGCAGGATTGTTATCAATAACAAAAACGAAATTGCAATACGCTTTACATTCTTTAATGGCAGCATTATGTTATGAAGTTTAAAATATATCACGAACTTAATAAATTTTTTTAATAATCGGGCGATGTTTATAAAATAAATTATTTAACTTGACCTTTTATTAACAGAAATCGTTCATTGTGAAGCAAAAATCTTCCAAAAAGCGTCATCCTGCTACCTGGATTCCTACCACCTGGTTAGCAATGGGGTTACCCTTTGTGGCATTGGCCGCCGCAAGTTCCATCATGTATAAGAACCTGGGTGTATCCGACGCCCGGATTGCATTCTGGACCTCGCTGATAATGCTACCCTGGACCATTAAGCCATTATGGGGGCCGTTTTTGGAAATGTACAAAACGAAAAAATTCTTCGTGTATACCACCCAGTTATTTACCGGGTTGTTATTCGGACTGGTGGGCCTTACCCTTCAACTGGATTCTTTTTTCAGTTTTTCCATCGCCATTTTTGCCATTATCGCCATTAGTGGTGCCACGCATGATACCGCCGCCGACGGGGTTTACCT
>JBBQOJ010000619.1:0-2512 GCA_038330815.1 Chitinophagales bacterium
CTATCGCCAGCCACAGGGATACCGGTAAGTTGAAAAGAGAGGCCGCTCGCAGAAGAAGCACCATCGGCAGGGATAAATTCAAGCACATCGTTGAGTGGAACCGGGTAAAAAACGGTTTCAATGTCATGAAATCCGTCGGCGCGTTTAGCCCTTACGTGTAAACCAAGGTTTATTTTACAATTGGGGAAAACGATCATTTGTTAATCATGTATAAACCAATGGCCTTATTTGTTTTAATGGAAATGTAACAGGATATGGGAATGACGTCTGCTACCGGCCACTTACCTTATTTCCGGGGTAGCAGAAAGAAGGATTGCTAATGGTAGCTTATTCCGCCTCAATTCATCCCTCTTTTTTCCTCGCTTTTATCTCGTCCCTGATAGCGATAGCGCGGATATAGTCTTCCTGTTCCAATACCTCGTTTAAAAGATGATTAAGTTCCTCCACAGACAATGCTTTCAGATCATCCCTGCCACCAGTTTCCGTAGTTACCGGGGCCGTTGATTTTTTCTTTTTTGCATCACCTTCCATCAAAATACCGGCACTATCCAATATGTTATCATAGGTGAAAATAGGACATCCAAAGCGCACAGCCAGGGCCAGCGCATCTGACGTACGTGAATCTATTTCTACCGTATCTTTTTCACTGCTGCATACCAATTTACTGTAAAATATGCCTTCCTGGAGGTCATTGATAACTACCTCGTGTAATTCAACACTAAATGCCATCATGAAATTTTTCATCAGGTCGTGGGTAAGCGGCCTGCTTGGGCTCATTCGCTCCAGGGCAACAGCAATGGCTTGTGCTTCAAAGCCACCAATAACAATCGGTAACCGGCGTAAACCATTAATTTCTCCCAACACCACTGCATAGGAGTGGGTTTGGGTAATGCTATGCGACAAGGCAACTATTTCTAATTCTATTTTTTTCATAAATAATTTACGAAACTAAGGGTTTTTATGCAATTGTAATATTGCTTTAGTTTACGTGATTTCTTATAGGGAACATTGGTTTTTAAAATATACAATCAAACTGTAATCGGTAAATCATTTTAATAGGTAGTTCTCCAATTTGGTGATTTACTATGCAACCGCCTACCTAAACTATTATATAGCTCGATGTTTTTTATAGGTAATTGATAAACTTTGTTGCCCTGCCAATTCAAATTAGCCTGCTGCTTACAGGAATTATTGTATATCATCACCTTACGGCATTAAATGTTGAACAAATAATTGTTGAAACATCATCAACCGAAACAGCATTTATCAATTGAACAAAAATAGAAAAGAAAAGCCTCCCAATCAATTGGAAGGCTGTGATTTTTTAGATTTTATTTATTTAGTTAATTAATTCCTTTTAATTTTTTTACTGCCTCCACAATTTTCGGCATCACCTCAAATGCATCACCCACAATACCATAATCTGCTGCCTTAAAAAAGGGCGCTTCCGGATCTTTATTTATCACTACAATAACTTTACTCCTGTTAACGCCGGCGAGGTGCTGGATGGCACCGGATATACCAATAGCAAAATATAAATTTGGCGCAATGGCAATACCCGTTTGGCCAACATGTTCATGGTGCGGCCTCCAGTTAATATCGGCTACGGGCCGGCTACAGGCGGTGGCTGCTCCCAGTAACTTCGCCAAATCAGTTACCAATGCCCAGTTTTCAGGTCCCTTTAAACCGCGACCGCCGCTTACCACAATTTCAGCTTCCGTTAAGGGTACTTCCCCGGCCACCTTATTAACCTCCACCACGGTAACCTTCGCAGGCTCAACGGTAACGGCCAGTGGCACCACTTCAGCAGTGCCCGTTTGTTGACTAACCGGGTATGCGTTGGGGTTTAAAGAAATGATTTTAATATCAGTGGTAATAGTTACGGTAGCAAATGCCTTCCCACTAAAAACATTTTTCTTTACTTTAAAACCATCACTCGTTTCGGGCAGCGCAATGGCCCCTGCCACCAAACCTGCTTTTAGTCTAACACTCAATCTCGGCGCAATCGCTTTGCCAGTGAGGTTGTGTGGAAAAACCACTACAGTAGCACCCGTTGCAGCTACCGCATCGGCAACCACTTTGGTGTAAACCTGCGAATCCAGGTCTTTCAATGCAGCATCGGGAAGGGTATGCACTTTTTTTACGCCATAATTTCCCATCGTGGTCAAATCGTCTTTAACATCACCTAACACAATCCCTTCTGCAGCCACGCCCAACTTGGTGGCCAATGCTGCACCATAGCAGGCTGCTTCATACGATGATTTACGGATATGGCCTTCCTCCTGGTCGAGATAGATTAAAACGCTCATTGAATTATTTTAAAAAATTAGAATAAATTGATTGAATCCTTGTAGCCATTACCAATGTTACTAAAAAAGATTTTTTGCAAAAAAAGTATAGGTTAAGCGTTTGCGGTAGCGTGCTCTTTTGTAGTAGTAACTGCCGGTATATTAAAACACTTTTGCCTCTTCATGCAACAAGCGAACCAGTTCTTCGGGTTGATCAGCAGCCA
>JBBQOJ010000620.1:0-2510 GCA_038330815.1 Chitinophagales bacterium
AACAAAAGAATGTCGCTCGCTCTTCCAATCTTACCCGCTTCCAATACCAGTTTTGCCGCTTCAGGTATCGTCATAAAATAACGGGTAATTTCCGGATGCGTTAAGGTAACCGGGCCGCCTGCTGCGATTTGCTTTTTAAAAGTGGCCACTACCGAACCTGCGGAACCCAATACGTTTCCGAAGCGGGTAGTAATAAATTCAGTGTTTGATTCAATCCTATCATTCAATGACTGTATATAAATTTCAGACACGCGCTTGGTGGCACCCATCACATTGGTGGGGTTTACCGCTTTATCAGTAGATACCAATACAAACTTCTTTGCATTGTGTACCATCGACAGGTCAGCGATTACCTTAGTGCCGAAAATGTTGGTTAACACGGCCTCGCAAGAAAAACTTTCCATCAATGGCACATGCTTGTAAGCTGCTACATGGAAAACGATATCCGGCTGGTGATTAATAAATACTTTTTTTACACGCATATAATCGCGTACCGAAGCCACCTCTACCTGCATCTCCTGCTTCATGCCCTTTTGGCGCATTTCATATTCAAGGTCAAACAAACCAGATTCGGCCTGGTCTAACATGATCAGCTTCCTGACCTTGTGCCCGATCAGTTGCCGGCAAATTTCGCTGCCAATGGACCCTGCAGCACCCGTTACCAAAATGGTGAGGTTGGTATAATTTGAATTGGCAAGATTACTAGGAAGGATGATTTCGTCCCGCTGCAGCAATTCCTCGATGTTCATTACTTTTACCTGCCTTTGCTGAAAAAGCCCTCCGGACCATTGGTTGGCGTGGGGCACCACATTTACTTTTATTTTATAAGGCGCACATAGGTCGGTAATGGCAATTTTCCTGTCCACCGTAAGCCGATCGATGGCTATGTATAAGTGCGTAATCTTTTTTTCCTCAAAAATTTTGGTCAGTTGCTCATTGTCACCACTGTAAATGGGTAACCCTTCCAACTTTTTGCGAATTTTCCGTTGGTCGTCATCAATAAAGCCAATCACCGTGGTATGTATTACAGCATCCTGCTCCAATACTTTTTTGGTGATCTGTCCCATCATTCCCGCCCCAAAAATAAGGGTTCGGTTGGCTGTATTCGGTTTAGCCTGGGCCATAAAATAAACTTCCTTCACCAACAAACGAACGGCGACGAGAATAACTATCACCCCTGATAAATTGATCAGCAACAAGGGGAGGGTGATATTGGCAACAATTATCCCTTTTGTATCAATTAAGAAAATCAACGACCAAATGCCAAATTGAAGGAAGCCAAATTTTACGATCCGCACAATATCACGTATTTCTGAATAGCGGATAATCCCTTTATATATAGCAAACACGAAAATGCACAGGATGCTTATCGCCAGGTTAATAAACAGGGAAGGCAAAAAAACCTCGAGATCCGGAATTCCTACAGAAAAGTGGTGTACAAGGAAATAGGAAAAGACAAAAGAGGCTGAGATAAGAAGGATGTCCAAAAGAAAAATAATCCAACGTGGGGCGAAGTTGGAAAATAAACGCTTATTCATATTAATCAATTTATTAATGGTACAGAGACTAGCAGTAACCAGGAAATAATATATTTTATATAAATAAAAAATCCTGGAAATATTGTAAATCTTTATACTTATCTCCTAAAAAGGTTAAATTAACACCTAGGAAAAAATCAATATCCCTTTACTGCTAAAGGAGTTCCAGCAATTTTTCATATTAGTTGCAAATGTAACGCCAAACTTCCAACAATACGAAAAATTACCTACACCCAACGAAAAAATCATTTGACTTTTGTGCAATACCTTAGTATAATTACGATGAAAAACATTTTTTTGAACATTGGTCTATCTATTACAACAATAATTAATCTGTAATTAACCTGCAGTAGGTAATGAAGAGGATATGGCAAGGTTAAATCAAAAGTAGCCGTTGTTTTTCATTACCATTAACAAACCGCCTTTATAAGGCATTTTTTTGAAAGTTGGAAGAACAAGAACAGGCAACAAATGCCTCATATTTCCCGAAAAAGTAAATAAAAAAGAGGAATTCAAGTTGCTGCAAATTATATATAAACATCGGTTAGTTAAGGCTGATGACGACACCAACCGTTGGCTTAAAGTCGTGGCTGGGTGGCCTCAACAGCCACCTAAAACTATCTAATGCTGCTTCGACAAACTTGAAAGTAATAAAGAATCGAAGCGTCCGCGGCTCGGTAACTATGGTAACCGGGAAATTCTTTTAGAGGACACAAAACAGGTCAAGCCTATGCCTTTTTAATTTGGCAAGGTAGAACTAAAATGACCTTAAATTTTATTTCGAAATATTTCACTTGCGGAAAAGCATAGTTAATGGTGATAAAATACGGTAACAAGGGTGGGGAGTAAAAGGGTATGTAAAATTAAGTACCCGCATAACTTCCAACTTTCAAAGGCCGCTGACATACGCCTCAAGCGGTGATTACCTTGTTGGTTTTACTGTACTGCGGTTTGATTACGAGGTATAGTAGG
>JBBQOJ010000621.1:0-2497 GCA_038330815.1 Chitinophagales bacterium
ATTTCCAAATCCGG
The DNA here is from genome assembly GCA_038330815.1 of Chitinophagales bacterium. GTDB lineage: Bacteria > Bacteroidota > Bacteroidia > Chitinophagales > Chitinophagaceae > Ferruginibacter. The sequence goes on from JBBQOJ010000621.1 coordinate 15, forward strand.
TTATTAGGCTGATCGGTAAAAAACACATTTCCCTGCGCATCCGATGCCGGGCCCTCTGTAAACTTAAACTGGTCGGATACCAGGATGGGCTTTTCCATGGCGGAAAGGCCGGTGTTAGGCTGCTGGCTGAATACGTTGGTAAAAAGTATCCCACCACACAGGAACGTTAATAATCCAATCTTTGCAAGAAGCAGGCGGTGCATAAACATATTTTGAGATGACAGGTAAGGTAGGTTTTTTTACTGAAAGAAGATGTGCCCTGGAAAAGGTACCCCCTGCTAACGTTTGCGGGTGTACGCAAAAAGAAAAGCCGCGCAAGATGGGTGTAAGGAAGGTGGTTTATCAAGGTAGGGTTAAATTGCGCATTGGACAGGCAAAGCAAAAAGTGGAGCGGCTGCAGGGTAGCAGCCTGCAAAGCTGGCCTGGCAACTGTATCAACGTGGCGCAAATTCCATTGCCGGAAGTAGCCTTTCTTCAGGAACAGAAATTTTATCTGCCTGGCTTTTATCGGGATAAATAAAGTCTACCTCATATTTTCTTGAATGCTGAAGGTATTGACATATGACCGCCCTGCCCGCCGGCTTGTATTCAGTATCCAATAACATTACAACCTGGCCGGTGTGGTATTTCATACAGCTGAGTTTTTGTTGATGTAAATATATATTTTAGGAATGGTGACGGGCGTTGTTTTTGTGCACAGGCACGGAGGGTAAATGTGGATACTTTTATACCCGTTTAGCTAAAGGAGAAGTGATTTTTTTGAAGATTTACCACATCCTTCACATATACAACAAATTTTTCCGCATAGCCCATCTCCCTTATTTCCACCAGCAGGCGATTGTTGGAAAGTTTATTTACTACGCGCCAAAACAGGTTGTGTTCTACCGAGTAATGATCGTTGATCAGCACCTCATCCCCTACCTGTATGTCGTTACTGGTAAAATTTTTCCGTTTCATGGTGATAATTTTTAATTGGGTTACACCAGTTGCTTCAAGGTGAACAGGGCCTCGTGGCTGTTTTTACATTATGAAATCCCAGGTGCAGCGGTTTGCCCACCTTGTTATCTACTGGCGTTACGGAAGTAGTATATCAAATTATGGACCAATCACTGACAGGTGTATTGCCGACAGGTATTAGCGGTATCCAGTAGGCAACTACACCGTTAAATGCCGTCCGTGTTGCTTTCCATTGGTTAAACCGGGTACATGGATACCATGGAAAAAAAATTGACGCTTCCCCGCTGCATCTTCGCCCTATTCCACCGCTAGTATGGAATCCTGCCAGCAGGGTGCATCAACAATAAATAATGTTGCTATTACAAAAGCATCGTCAATTTATCTACCCGGATTAATTATTTTTGCTGCATGGAAAACAACGCGTGGCCGATGGTATGTCAATTCCAGGAAGGTACCATTACCGTACACCGGCACCTGGTGGCCAACCAACCTATCTACCGGGCGGAGTTTTCCGACAAACGCCCGCCGCTGATTATTGCGGGAGCAATTGGGGCAGATGGCCAACCCTTCTGGACCTCAATACCTGAAGGCAGGTTACCCGAAGCAAATGACATTGGCACGATCATCCTATCCGCCATTTAAATTATACCAGGTATGTGTTACTACAACGGTCAAAAAATCAGCCGCAGCGAAATGATCCGGCTTAAGCAGCTTGAAAAAGCAGTAGCGCAATATGATTTTCTACACCAGCCATTAACCATCGGCTTCGACTATGGGCTCAACGCCGTATGCAAACCGGTGACTGGCCAGGCCGATTTTGACATTGTGCAAATGGAATGGGGATTCATCCCGCATTACATACACGACCGCGAAGCCTTGCAGCGTTTTCGCAAGGGAGGTATCGATAGTGCCACCGGCAAATTTATTCCCCCTATACTTACCCTTAATGCCATTGGTGAAGAACTTTTTCAGAAAGTTACCTACCGCAAGGCAGCACTTGAAAGACGGTGCCTGGTGCTTTCCTCCGGTTTTTACGAATGGCGGCATATCTTTCCAGCTAATAAAAAAACAGGGAAGCCGCTGAAAACCGCAGTGAAATATCCCTACCACATTCACTTTCCCAACAAGCCCTATTTTTTTATGGCGGGCATCTGGACTCCCTGGACGGATAAAAACACCGGTGAGTATGTTGAAAGTTTTGCCATCATCACCACCAGGGCCAACCCGTTGATGGAGCAGGTACACAATAATAAAAAAAGGATGCCGGTGATACTAGACGAGGCGTTGGCATATGAATGGATGTTTGGCAACCTGGAGGAAGCGAGGATCACCGAAATAGCCACCACCCAATGCGCGGTGGGTGGCATGGAAGCCTACCCCATCGCCAACAAATTTATTACCGCATTACAGCCCGAGGCGTGTACCGCCTACCCTGAATTACCACCATTGGTAGTTGTAGGGTAAGTATTATTTTACGCCGGCGGCCCTCATCAGCAGTCCCTCGCCATATAGTTTTTTGATGCTGT
>JBBQOJ010000622.1:0-2481 GCA_038330815.1 Chitinophagales bacterium
TTCATTTTATTTTCTCTTGCCCACCATCCCAATAGTACCGGGTAGCTTTGGGCATACCTGTTTACCGGCCAATACAACTGTGGTGAAAAATAATCTACCCAGCCCTTGTTCAACCATAGGCGGGCATCCGCATACAGTTGATCGTACTGGTCGAAGCCTTCCACCAAATCGGGGTAACCCGGCCGCCAAATACCAAACGGACTTACCCCGAATTTTACAAAGGGTTTTGCAGCCCTGATATTTTTATGTAATCGTTCAATCAGTTGATTCACGGCATCCCTTCTCCAGTCGCCCTTTGACAATTTACCCCCGGATTGTTGGTAGGCTAACCAACTTGCACTGTCCGGGAAATCGGCAGTGCCATTATACGAAGGATAGGGGTAAAAATAATCGTCCATATGTATCCCGTCCACATCGTAGCGATGCACGATGTCCATAACCACATTATTGGTGATATCCTGTACTTTTTTATTGGCCGGGTCCATCCACCAATACCCTTCTTTTAACAGCATCACCAGTTCAGGATGTTGCTTAACGATGGATTGTTCACTGATGGTATTACCATCTTTATGGTGGGCACGGTAAGGGTTTAACCAAACATGCAATTCAATGCCGCGTTGATGGGCCTCTTTTACCCAAAATTCCAGTGGGTCGTAATACGGGTCGGGTGCCTTGCCCTGCTCACCTGTAAGGAAATAGGACCATGGTTCGAGGTCACTTTTATACAATGCATCTGCCTGCGGTCGCACCTGTAGTATTGCAGCGTTAAAATTATGTTGTTGTAAAAAATCAAGCAGTTGCAGGGCCTCCTGTTGTTGCACGGCCGTGCTCAAACCAGGTTTACTTGGCCAGTTGATATTGGCCACGGTGGCAATCCAGGCAGCCCGAAACTCCCGCATAGCGGGCGGTGGGGTTTTTATGGTGGTAGCCGCTTTTTTACCAGTAGAGCACGAAGCTAAGATGATCAACAGCCAGTGGAGGCAGCTTACCGCTACATTTTTTTTATTCATGAATACCGCTTTTTATGAATTTAATTTAAAGGTAAGGTAAAAAGCAAAACGTCACTTAGCCGTAGTGGTTAGTTGGTTAATACCGGCTTTCAGCGGGTAGGTTGCTCCCTTCCAGTTTAAACGGCTGGAAGTAGCTGGCGGCAGATGAATGGTTGCGGATAACCTTCCGTTCACTACCCGGTAGTCCACCCGGATTTTTCCATTGGGATGGGGCATTTGGCCACCAATTTGCCGTATACTGCCCAAATGCGGTGTGATATTGATGAAGGAGAAACCGGGAGCATCACTGTCGATTCCCAGCAATATCCTGAAAAATTCGATGTTTGTGCCCGACCCCCAGGCATGGCAATCAGAACGGCTGGTATTAATCTCCGAATTTTCTGCCCAGGTGGTTTGTCCCATCTCCATATTTTCACGCCATTTATCCAGCCAACTTAAATAGTCATCCCCCTTACCTGCTTTTACCAGCGCCAGTTGGAGATAGTATTTAAAATAAATAGAGGCCGGGGCCAACGTGGAATCTGTGATAGGCTGGTTTCCCATCATAGCAGCCGTGTTACCGGTGGCCAACCCGGTCAGTATTGCCAGGGCATTGGTGTGTTGTGAAAAAAGGTACTTCTCTGAGCGGTCTGCATACAGCTTTCGGCGATCATCCCAGTATTTTTGCTGAATGGTTTTTTTAAGTTGTGCTGCTTTCTGCTGGTATATGGCTGCATAGGCGGCCATGCCGGTTTTCAATTCCAGGTTGGCGGCCATTTGATATGCCAATAGCAATTGAATATCCAGTAAGGCCGAATTGCCATCCTTACCCGGGGAACGCGTGCCATGCTTCCAGTCGCCAACAGCTACCCAGTCGGTAAAATTCCACCAGGGAAGATTTCTTAACGAGCCATCCGCCTGTTGAAATCCATCAAAAAAATGCAATATTTGCCTTGCGCCGGGCAAATGCTGCTGCACAAAACGACGGTCTTTTGCGTACATTAGGTAATCGTGCAATAGTGATATACCACAAAGAAAAAGGGTTAATATACTGCGGCGTTACGGAGGGGTGGCGACTTAACGTTATTCCTTCGGGTAAGCGCGACTGGTTCATTTGATTGAGGGCATTGCGCAGCAGGCGGTCGTCACCGCTATTGTACAGCGATACCAATCCCTGTATCCGCGTGTCTCCAATATACTGTAATTGCTCATAGTAAGGGCAATCCATGTAGGTTTCACCGGCACATAACCTTGCAGTCTGCCACCCAATCTCCATCATACTTTTTATTTCCTGGTTGTTGGTTTCAAACGAGGCGGCTAACGTAAACGGGTACCCGGTAAATGTGCTGTAAATATCTTCCAGCACCAGCGAATCTTCCCGGGTGATGATAGTGATTTGGGGGTAGCGATAGGTTCGCCAGGCCAGGGAAGTAAACACTTGCTGCTTTTTTCCGGCCGGTAGCAGTATATCTTGTCTCCCCATAAAAGTCTT
>JBBQOJ010000623.1:0-2477 GCA_038330815.1 Chitinophagales bacterium
GCCAATGTGGTAAGGTGGGAGATGCGTACCCGGTTGTTTTTAAGAACGACCGAATTTTTGTGGCAGGAGGGGCATACCGCCCACGCCACCGAAAAGGAAGCGGTAGCAGAAACGGTGCAGATGCTGGAGGTATACGCCACCTTTGCGGAAACGTTTATGGCCATGCCGGTGATTAAAGGCGTGAAATCTGCCAATGAGCGTTTTGCCGGGGCGGTGGATACCTATTGTATAGAAGCGCTGATGCAGGATGGTAAGGCATTACAGGCAGGTACCTCACATTTCCTGGGCCAAAATTTTGCCAGGGCCTTTGATGTAAAATTCACCGACCGCGATAATAAACTCGACTATGTGTGGGCGACCAGTTGGGGGGTAAGTACCCGGTTGATTGGTGCATTGGTTATGGCGCACAGCGATAACCAGGGATTGGTATTGCCGCCAAAACTGGCGCCCATCGTGGTGGTAATTGTACCCATATTTAAAGGAGACGAACAGAAGGCAATGATTGATGAGAAAGTGTTAGTGTTGGTGAGTCAATTAAAAGTAGCGGGCATCCGGGTTAAGTATGATGACAACGACAATAACCGCCCGGGCTGGAAATTTGCCGAGTATGAAATGAAGGGCATCCCGGTACGTATTGCAATCGGTGCCCGCGACCTGGCCAACAATGTGGTGGAAGTGGCCCGTAGGGATACCCGCGAAAAAGCCAGTTATCCAATGGAGGGATTAAGTAAAAGCATTATCGCTTTGCTCGAAGATATCCAGGCAGCCATTTATACGAAGGCAAAAATTTTCAGGGAAGACCATATCACTAAGGCAAACAGTTGGGAGGAATTTGTGCGGTTACTCGATGAAAAGGGTGGCTTTATTTTGGCCCATTGGGATGGGACCGGTGAAACTGAAGAAAAAATAAAAGACTTGTGCAAGGCTACCATTCGTTGTATCCCGCTTAACAATGAACCCGAAGAGGGCCAGTGCATTTTAACCGGCCATCCAAGCACGCAACGGGTATTGTTCGCCAGGGCTTATTAATGGCAAGGTTGATAGTTATCGGTGGGCGAGTAACAGGCAGCAAAATTCAACATTTAAAAAGGGCCGTGTTATTGGTACCACTCCATTAACACGCAAAAAATAATATTGTATCCGGATAGCATTTATTTTTAATGGACTTGCTCGCTGGCTGGAAACCCACCGGTTACCCTGCCCGGTAAAATATTATTGCAAGGTGGATTGCGCGGGCTGCGGTTTGCAAAGGAGTTTTAGTGAATTATTGAAAGGTAACCTGGTGGCGAGTTTAACTTGTCACCCGGTTACCATTCCATTGCTCTGTTTCTTTTTGTTTGCTTTGCTACACCTGTGGCTGAAATTTAAAAAAGGTAACATCATTATCATATATAGTTATATATTTATCGCGTTAATAACAATTATCCATTATTTAATTAAAATCACTTACCAACTAACAACCTAACACACTTATGGAACAAACAGATTTACTTAATCCTTCCCCCAACCAACACATCCAACAAAATCTTCCCAATGCCACCAGTGTGTTAGTACTGGGTATCATTTCCATCGTAGGCGCTTTTTGTTATGGAATAGTAGGACTGGTATGTGGTATTATTGGGCTTGTGCTGGCCAATAAAGACAGGAAATTATACAATGAGGCGCCCGAATTATACGCCCAATCAAGTTTTGGTACTTCCAGTGCCGGTAGAACCTGTTCCATCATCGGTATCATTTTATCCTCCCTGATCATCGTTGTCGTGATATTTTATATCATCCTGATTGGAAGCCTTATTTCTACTGAAGCTTTTAAATAGCGAAGCGATAATATAACACCAGGGTGGGGAGCTAGCTTGTGGTGTACATGTATAGGTGTGTGACAATGGTCGCCGTATTTTATGATGCGATCGTTTATTAAACATAAGATAAGTTCCAATGCTGATGTTGCTGCAGGATACTTTATTATAATTGCCAGCGTGATTAGCGGGTGGTAAAAACCGGAGGATGGTTACATGGGTAGCTGGAACGTGGTAGCCTTTTGGTGCAGGCGTACTTATTTTCTTGCAGGCGCTTCCTGGGTGGCCAGGTAATTATAGTCCGCCATAATTTGTTCTAAAAATTCCAGGGCATACATATCTGAAGGTACCTTCAACACATCCTGTACTTTTACAGCGATGCGGTTGCACATATCAAAACTGTTGGTCTTTTTTGCCTGTTGAATCACATTGTTGATGGTATTGATATCGCGGTCGCTCAGGCGCATCACTTCCGGAAACTTCACGCCGTAATTTTCATGGGGTACGTGCATAAAAATGGTGTCATCTACAGTTAACTTTGAAGCAGTTTCTACTACCACCGTTCCGGCAATGATATCCCCCAATCGCTGGCTGCGTGGCGACACTGATATAATAATGATGGAAGTGATGGCACCAAGAAAAAACAGGAATATGCCGGTGAGCCCGTTGCCCCAGAAAAGA